>JBEKCU010000001.1:0-53276 GCA_050014735.1 Candidatus Acidiferrales bacterium
GTTGGACAGACGTTCGGCAGCCAGGTCCAGGTGTGAAACATGCGAAACACGAATCGATCTGCAGCCATCCGAGCCGAGCAGGCCGCACACCCTACGTGCGTCTTCGACTTCGCCAACCAGGAGCGCGCGAATCAACGTTTCATTCGTGGACACCAGACAGCCTCAAGATTCCCGTTTCAACTTTGAGAACGGACAAGGCAAGACTCGACACGATTTGCGACAAATCGCATTCCGGCCGGGCAGCCAATAAGACAAGGGAATCCACTTTCTGGAAGGGGGAAGCCCAGTCTCGCTGAAGGAGGGAATTATGTCAAGACTAGTGCCGAGGTGCCGTTGCGTTCGATACACCTCGCGGACGGCCGCTCAGCCGTGCCGTAAGGTCACTAGAACCAATGCGGTTTAGCCGCTGGTCCGAGCGAACGTAAATCGGCACATACCCTGGAAGCAAAATACGGTCCGGGACGGGGCTAACTTCTCTGGTCGAGTGGTGCGTACGGCCGGAGATCGTATCCCAGATATACCTGGCGAGGGCGAGCGATCTTCTGCTCCGGATCGAGCAGCATCTCTTCCCACTGGGCAATCCATCCGCTGGTGCGTGGGATCGCAAACAGCACAGGAAACATCGTGACCGGGAATCCCATGGACTGATAAATCAGGCCCGTATAAAAGTCCACGTTCGGATAGAGCTTGCGGGTAACGAAGTAATCGTCCTCAAGGGCGATGCGCTCACATTCCAGGGCGATATTCAAAAGTGGATTGCGGCCCATGATTTCGAAGACGCCGTCGGCCACATGCTTGATGATGCGGGCGCGGGGATCGTAATTCTTGTAAACGCGGTGTCCGAAGCCCATCAATTTGGTTTCGCCGGCCTTCACGCGTTTGATGAATGCGGGGACGTTGTTCAGAGAGCCAATCTCCATCAGCATGCGCAAAACTTCTTCATTTGCGCCGCCGTGCAGCGGGCCATAAAGAGCGGCCGTGGCGGCGGCAGTCGCCGAAAACGGGTCCACGTGGGAACTGCCAACGCAGCGCATGGCATTCGCTGAACAATTTTGCTCGTGGTCCGCGTGCAGGATGAACAGCACATCCAGCGCATGCTCGAGCGTCGGGTTCGGACGGTATTTGAGCTCGGATGTCTTGAACAGCATGTTCAGGAAATTTCCCGTGTAACTCAACTCATTGTCTGGGTACGCGAAGGGCATCCCCAGGCTATGCCGGTACGAAAACGCTGCCAGAGTGGGCATCTTTCCGATGAGCCGGTAGGTTTGCTTCTTTCGCGACTCCTTGTTGAAGATATTCTTCGCGTCGGGATAAAACGTCGAAAGGGCCGCTATGGCGGAGATAATCATGCCCATCGGGTGAGCATCGTAGTGAAATCCGTCGAGAAATTTCTTCACCGATTCATGAATGAACGTGTGATGGTTGATGTGATACGACCACTCCTCGAGCTGCGAGCGATTCGGCAACTCGCCGTGCAAAATTAAATAGGCCGTCTCGATATAGGTGCTTTTCTCGGCAAGTTCCTCGATCGAATAGCCGCGATACCGCAGGATGCCCTTGTCGCCATCGATGAACGTGATCTTGCTTTGGCACAGCGCCGTGTTGCTGAAGGCCGGGTCGTAACTCATCATCCCGAAGTCGTCGGATTTGACTTTAATTTGGCGCAGATCCATGGCGCGGATGGTGTCATCCTTGATGGGCAACTCATAGCTCTTGCCCGTGCGGTTATCGGTAACGGAAAGCGTATCCCGGGTCATTCGGGTAGTCCCTTCCTCGGCAACGTGCGATTCAGGTTTATTTGGACTCATCGTTGAATCCGCTGGTGTATCTGGCGGTCATGTAGGAATTTACACCAACTTTTGATTTTGCGGGAGTAGTATCCGAAGGAATCGCCGAATTATCTCGACGAATGGATTTTCCATCGCGCACGATGGGTGGTCGCGAAGCGATTCCATCCGATTTCAGCCCCGCATTAGGGTCTTGCAAGAACGGAAAAGAACTATATGATTGCCCGAGCGGTTTCTAAACCCGTGCACATACCCGTGAGCGTCTGGAGCGCCCATCATGATTCAAACCACCCGTTCGAAGGACCGCCATCATCATCAGTCCGACTGGCTTAGCGCTTACTGGCATTTTTCATTTCTTACTTACAACGATCCAAATAACATGAATTTTGGACCGCTTCGCGTCTTCAACGACGACGTAGTCGCTCCCGGCCGAGGCTTTCCCGAGCACGGCCATCAGGATATGGAAGTCGTCACCTATATCATCGAAGGGGCGCTCGAACACAAAGACAATATGGACAACGTCGGCGTGATTCGCCCGGGGGAAATCCAGCGCATGAGCGCCGGCACCGGAGTGCGCCACTCCGAGTACAACCACTCCCAGAAAGATCCCGTCCATTTTGTGCAGCTTTGGATCACGCCTGCCGAAAACAATCTGCCGCCGGAGTGGGACCAGAAGAGTTTTTCACTCGCCGAGCGCTCGGGCAAATTATTGCCGATTGCTGTGCCTGCCGGAAAGAATGGAAGCAATCATTCAAGCGCCGTGAAAATCCACCAGGATGCGACGATCTACACATCGCTACTCGATCCAGGCCAGTCCGCCACGCTCAAACTTGGCGAAGGCCGGCGCGCTTATATATTCGTGATTGGCGGAAACTTGAAACTCAACGGCGAGACGCTGAACCCCGGGGACCAGGCACGTGTTACGGGCGAGAGCGAACTGCAATTCGCTGGCGCGCCAGACTCAGGAGCGACCGGCGCGGATTTCCTGCTTCTCGATTTGCCGTAGAATAAGGCCTGACGCCCAGTTCTGCGAACAACTAGGCCGTGTTGCGGTCCACGGCGGGATGGCGCACATCGCTTCCCGCGACCATGTAGATTACATCTTCGGCGATGTTGGTGGCGTGGTCCGCGATGCGTTCCAGATTCTTGGCAACCAGGATCAACTCGAAGGCAGGGAAAACGACGGACGAGTCGCCCATCATATAGCTGAGCAGTTCGCGAAAAATTTGATCGCGGAGTTGGTCCACTTGATCGTCGCGGGAGAGCACTGAGCGAGCCAGTTCAATATCCCGGCGCACGAGCGAGTCAAGACTATCGCGCATCATTCGTTCCGCAATCTCTCCCATGCGCGGCAAGTCCACATACGGCTTCACGCGAGGGTGCCGAACGATCCGGGTTGCCGAATGGGCGATGTTCACGGCCTGATCGCCGATCCGCTCCAGATCGTTATTGATCCGGGCAATCGCGAGAACAAAGCGAAGGTCGGCGGCCATGAGCTGCTGTAGCGCCAGCAGTTGGACAACGCGGTCGTCGATCTCAATCTGCAACTCGTTGATGGCGTTCTCTTCCCGCAAGACCGTTTCCGCGAGCCTTTCATCCGCGTCCAGCACGGAGTGCACGGCTTGATGGACGGCCCGTTCGGCAAGGCTACCCATCCATAGCATTCGTTCCTTTAGTTCCTCGAGGTCGCGTTCAAAATGTCGTTCCATTCGTAAGACCCTCTCCGCAAACGCTTCCAGTAGAACAGGCTTCAGCCTGGTTGCTTTCCTTGGAACTGAACCCTAAACCAAAGAGGCGGAAGCCTGTTCTACGCGAACGTTCTGCTCGGCCGTTCCATGCAACTCTCGATGCACGATTTTCAGTGTGGCGCACTTCCAGTCAAAATAATGATGCAAAAAATCTATTGGATGCTTTCTCAAGCCGATGCGGCAGCCGCACGATCCGTTTCCAGGACCGCGCCCTATCGATCATCCGAAACGACCGGTGATGTACGCCTCGGTTCGCGGATCCGCCGGCGTGGTGAACATCGTTCCGGTTGGTGAGAACTCGATCAGGTCGCCGTTGAGCATGAACGCGGTTGAATCGCTCACGCGCGCCGCCTGTTGCATGTTGTGGGTCACAATCACCATGGTGCAGGACGGCTTCAATTCGAACAGCAGCTCCTCGATCTTCGCCGTGTTCACGGGATCGAGCGCCGAACAAGGTTCATCGAGCAGGAGCACCTCGGGGTCGACCGCCAATGCGCGGGCAATACACAAGCGCTGCTGCTGTCCTCCGGATAGCGCATAGGCGGACTTGTGAATCTTGTCTTTGACTTCATCCCATAAAGCGGCCCGGCGCAGGCTCTTTTCAACCGCTTCATCTAGGCGTCCTTTGTGACCGTTAATGCGCAACCCATACGCCACATTTTCATAGATCGACTTGGGAAACGGATTCGGTTTCTGGAAAACCATGCCCACCATACGGCGCAGCTTGGTGACATCCAGAGTGAGAATATTCACGCCGTCGAGGGCAATTTCGCCCTCCAGACGCGTATGGCGCAGGGTTTCGTGCATGCGGTTGAGCGTCCGCAGCAGTGTCGATTTGCCACAGCCCGACGGACCGATCATCGCCGTGACTTTGTTGGTGGCTACGTCCATCGACACATTGTGCAAGGCGTGGTTCTTGCCATAGTAGAAATTGAGCTTCGTGATTTTCATGCGCAGCGTGTTGGCAGCTGGTGTGGTCATCGCAGGAGTATGGGTCGTCTCCTTAGCCTTGTCCTTAGCCGTGGAGGACGCTGCCGAAGCCCCGGAATCTGAAAGTGGAAACGCAGCATTCATCGTCAAGTCCTCTCATAGGCAGAGCCGCGCGACAGGAACGCGCGCACCGTGATGTTAGTCAACAAAACCAAGCCAAGCAAGACCAAGCCCGCGGCCCACGCCTGCCGGTGCCAGTCTTCGTACGGACCGGTGGCGTAGGTGTAAATTACGACGGGCAGCGATGATGTTGGCTGATTAAAGCCGGGACTCCAGTAACGGTTGCCGAAAGCAGTAAACAACAGCGGTGCGGTCTCTCCCGCAACGCGCGCCAGTGCCAGCAGGACGCCGGTCAGGATGCCCCGCGAAGCCGCCGGCAGCACGACCGTGGCGATCATCCTCCACTTGTTGGCGCCCAGCGCGAAGGAACCCTCGCGCAGCGAGCGCGGCACGTCACGCAAGAAACTTTCTGTGTTTCGCAGCACCGTCGGGATCACCATGACCCCCAGCGCAACTCCGCCGGCAAAGGTCGAAAAATGATGCATGGGTTCGACAACCATCGCATACGCAAAAATTCCAATTACGATGGACGGGACGCCGTTTAGCAGGTCTGCCGTGTACCGGATCATGAACGGAATCGTCCCTCGTCCAAATTCCGCCAGATATACTCCACCCAGCAGGCCAATGGGAACTCCGAACAGAGAGGCGAGCAGCAAGAGTTTGAGCGAGCCAACAATTGCATTGGCCATTCCGCCGCCAAGTTCCCCCACCGGCGCGGGCAGCTTGGTGAAAAAATTCCACGAGAGATCTTTTCCGCCGTTCCAAACCAAGTAGCCAAGGATGAAAAACAAGGCGGAAACGGTGATCGCGGCGCACAGCCCCGTCAGCGAAAGCATCGCGACATTCAACGACTTCCGCCACATCAGGCGCACGTTCATGACGGCAACACCCCGCTTCCACGCGCCGTGGTGACAACAATCAAAAGCCGGGCGAGACCATTGAGCACAAACGTCAGGAGAAACAGCACCAGCCCCAGCTCGATCAGCGCGCTCAGGTACAAGTTGCCGGTTGCCTCGGAAAATTCATTGGCCAGCACGGCGGCGATCGAATATCCCGGAGAAAAAAGCGATGCGGAGATTTTGGGATTGTTGCCAATCACCATCGTCACAGCCATCGTTTCACCCAGAGCCCGGGCCAGCGCCAGGAACACCGATCCGAAGATGCCGATGCGCGCCGCCGGCACGACTACCTTCCATGTGGACTCCCACTTGGTCGCGCCCAGAGCGAGGGCAGCCTCACGCTGGTCGCGAGGCACTGCCAATAAGACCTCTCGGGAGACCGAGAGAACAAATGGCACTACCATGATGGCGAGAACGATCCCGGCGGTCAGAAATCCTATGCCGTATGCAGGCCCCTGAAAGAACGGTAAAAATCCGAGCGTCTCTTTCAAGAACGGCTGGACGGTGGTTCGCATGATCGGCACCAGCAGGAACACACCCAGCAATCCGTAAATTACGCTCGGGACGGCTGCCAGCAAATCACTTACAAACGTCAAATAACCGGAAAGTTTCGGCGGAGCAAGCTCGGCCAGAAAGACTGCGGCGCCAACGCCAAGGGGAATTGCAATGATCAGCGACACCAACGAAGTCACTAGCGTTCCATAAATAAATGTCAATGCGCCAAAATCGCCCGAAACCGGATCCCACGTCTCGGTTACAAAAAACTTCCAGCCAAATTTTGCGCGCGACTCGGCCGAATGGGTCCAGAGTTGATACACCAACAGCGCAGTGATTAGGAGCAGAGTCGCTGCCGCGATCAGCGTGACTAGATGCGCGATATCATCAGCGCCTCGCGTACGGCGCGACACCCCACTCGGACTCAAAGCGAGGTCCGAGGGGGTCGCCGCGTTAGGTGTGATAGCCATTTTGTTGTGTCAACTTTGTTCGATCGATATCGATCGGTACTTGCTCACTGAATCAGAGCGATCGCCTTCATTTCCTTGACGACGACATCCTTCGGAAGCTTAGCGTAAGCCAGCGCCTCGCACGAATTCTGTCCGTCCGTCATCATCCACTTCAGGAAATCCTTCACCACATCGCGCTTGGCTGTATCGTTGAACTTCGCCGGAACCAGAAGCCATGTGAAACTTGAGATTGGATAAGCCCCTTTGCCTTCCGCATTGGTGATGGACACGCGGAAATCGTCGGGCATTGTTTTCGCAGTGGCTGCGGCCGCCGCCGAAACGCTTGCCAAGTCCGCTTTTATAAAAGCTCCGGTGATATTCCGCACTTTGCCGTAGGTCATTTTATTTTGAATCGCATAAATCAACTCAACGTAGCCGATCGCGCCGGGAGTCTGCTCAATCAGCGAGGACACGCCCTCATTGCCCTTGCCGCCCAAGCCCACAGGCCAGTTCACCGAGGTATTCTTACCAACCTTCGACTGCCATTCCGGGCTGATCTTCGCGAGATAGTCCGTCCAAATATAGGTCGTTCCGCTGCCGTCCGAGCGGTGAACGACGACGATGTCGGAATTGGGCAATTTCATGCCAGGGTTCGCGGAAGCGATTGCGGGATCGTTCCACTTTGCGATCTTGCCGAGGTAAATGCCAGCCAGGGCTTCGGGAGTGAAATTCACGTCGCCCTGGACGTTGGGGAGATTGTAGCTAGGGACTGCGGCGCCCAGAACAGTCGGGAAGTGAAGGATCTTCACGCTAGCCTGCTTGAGCTGTTCATCGGACATCGGTCCGTCCGACGCGCCGAAATCAACAGTCTTATCGAGCAACTGACGAATCCCGCCACCGGAGCCAATCGACTGGTAGTTGATCTGCACGTTTCCGTGCGCCTGGTGATATTGATCGAACCACTTCGAATAAATCGGGTATGGAAACGTCGCGCCGGCGGCATTCAACAAAACCTGACCGTCTGCGGCAGCAACAGTTCCGAGTGCCAAAAGCACTGCAAGCGCACAAACTAATCTTGCGGTTCTCATTTTCTGTCTCCTGGGATTCAGTAGGATTCTTACTCTTAATTGTTACAGCCGTGTTACAAGGCAGTGATGCCGGTATAAAATCCGAATTTCTACAAATTCCCTATTTTACGAAACCTGAGCCGAAAAAGGAGGAAGGGCCGACGCCAGGGGAGCGTCGGCCCGGGGTGGGGTGCAACACGAAGTCCTTTGTTTTGCGCAGCCAACGCGCCGCGCGATTTAAATCTTTCTTTCTGGATAATTCACTTCTTCCAGGTTGATTCGCGCACGCCCGTGGCGTACATCCAAGCCACGCACCCAAAAAATTATGTCTTCGGCGATATTTGTGGAGTGATCCGCGATGCGCTCCAGATATCGAGTTGCCAGCACAAATTGCAAGTGCGGCGCTACTTGGGACGGCTCAGCAGTCATTCCCGCGAGCAGGTGTTCGAAGATCTGGTCGCGATAGCGGTCCACAACATCGTCGGCTTCGAGGACCTCGCCGGCCAGGACGACGTTGCGGAATATCAGCGCACCCAGGCTGCGGCCAAGCATGCCCCGAACCGCGCCACTCATCGGCTCGAGATCGCGCGGCATTTGAGTCACATTCATTCCCGCGAGCGAAATCACGCGTTCCGAGATGTTCACGGCCAGATCGCCGATCCGCTCCAAATCGTTCGCAATTTTCTGAGATGCGACCACCCGGCGTATTTCTTCATCGTCCAGCAGGCCGGTTCGAAGCATTCGTACGGCGTGGTCGTCAATCAGGATTTCCATCTCGTTGACTCTCGGTTCAACGAGAAACACTTTAGTGGAGAGCCCCGCTGCCGCTTCCGCGTTCGGGCGCAGTAACGCGTCGAGCGCAGATTCCACGCTGGCCTCCACGGTGCGAGCCATGGAAATCAAGTAATTTGCCAGCACATCCTGGTAAATCGTTTGTACGCTGGATACGGGCGTCGCCATCGCTCCACCTTCGGCCCAAACCTTCCGGCACAGCGATAGTAATCGGTGAATGTGAAAGAAAAATGAAGCGAGGGTGAAATTACGGCGAACAGCGCGGTTTACTGAGCGGAAGCAACACTGAAATGAAAACGGGAACCTTGGCCCACGGCGCTCTCCACCCAGATGCGGCCGCCATGCGCATCCACGATGTGACGCGCAATGGCGAGACCTAGGCCCGTGCCTCCTGCCTCGCGGGACCGCGCGGCATCCACGCGGTAAAACCGCTCAAAAATACGCTCAAGGTCGGACTCCGGAATCCCAATACCCGTGTCGGCCACCGTGAAGGTGACACTGTTTCCATTTGCGCGGGCGCTCACTTCAATTTGCCCGCCTCGCGGAGTGTATTGCAACGCGTTGTCGAGCAGATTCTGCAAGACCTCGCCCAACTGCGCTCCGTCGGCGCGAACCAGCGGAAGACCTTCCGGTAGCGCGACATGGATGCGCAGCCCTTTCGTTTCAGCTTTGAGCCGCGCCGTCTCCACGCAACCGTTCACAAGCGCCTGGACGCGGACAGGACGCAACTCGAGTTCGAGCCGTCCGGCTTCGATGCGCGAAAGTTTCAGCAGGTCGTCCGTGAGACGGGCCAGTCGCCACGCATGGTCGCGGATGATTTCCACGAAGTGTTTCCGGTTGGACTTGTCGTCCAGCGCGCCGGCCAGAAGAGTCTCGGCAAATCCCTGAATTGCCGTGAGCGGTGTCTTGAATTCATGCGACACGTTGGCCACGAAATCCCGCCGAACACGCTCCAGCCGTCGCAACTCTGTAATGTCATGAAGCACCAAGACGGCGCTGTTGGCCCCGGCGGCGCGCACCGGAGCGGCCGTAACGCTGAAACTGCGCCGCCGTACGGTGCCGACTTCCACTTCACCAGTAATTTGCTTAGCCCCGGGTAAGGCTTGCCGTACTGCGGCTACCAGTTCGGCCTGGCGCAGAGCTTCCACGAGCTTCTTGCCCTGCGAGCTCCCTTCGGGCAGCTCGAGGATCTGCTCGAACGCGTGGTTGCAGTACAGAATTCGTTCGTCCCCGGCCACAACGGCCACGCCCTCGACCATGCTGCCGAGAATCGCTGCCGAGCGATTGCGTTCATCGGTTAGGGTATGAATGGTTCGCCCGAGTTGCGCGACGGTCCCGCCAAGGGCGCCGGCAAGATCCGCAATCTCGTCATGGCCGTGATCACGGTCCAGGGGAGTGAAATCGCCGTCCGCGGCGCCGTCCGCGAATTCCCTTAAGCGACGGATGCGCGACGAAATGGATCGTATATAGAGGAATGACGCGACCTCCGCCGCCACCAGGATAGCGAGTAAGGAAGGCCAGATCCTGACGGCGATTTGTAGGTTCGCCGCGGCGACTACGATCAGAATCGCAGCGACCAGAGCCAGGTAGATCAGGCCCAGCCGCCAGAACAGGCTTACGCGCAATGTGGATTACTCCTGTTTCGCGGCCTGGGCCCCGCTTTCGAACATATAGCCCGCACCACGCACGGTCTTGAGAAAGGATGGATGGTCCGCGTCAGTTTCCACTTTCTCGCGCAGCCGCCGGATGTAGACGTCCACGCTCCGCGGCGTCACAAACCGCTCGGTGCCCCAGACGGCGTCGAGCAATTGGTCGCGCGTAAACACGCGATTCGGGCGAGTGGCCAGGTAATATAACAACCGGAATTCGAGCGTCGAGAGCGTGACCGGATTGCCGTCATGTGAAACGCGGTAGGAGGAAGGATCGATGCTAAGGCCACGCGCTTCAATTACACGAGGCGTCTCGCCAACCGGTTCCGTGCGCCGAAGGAGCGCCTTCACCCGCGCCCCTAATTCGCGCGGGCTGAAGGGCTTAGTGACGTAATCGTCCGCACCCATTTCTAGCCCTACAACGCGATCAGCTTCCTCACCGCGGGCCGTCAGCATCAGAATCGGCAAACGATTCAGCGCCTGATCCCGGCGAATTTCCTTGCAAATTTCAAGTCCCGATAACTTCGGAAGCATTAAGTCCAGCAGCAGAATGTCCGGGGGCGTCTTGCGGATTTGAGCCAAGCCGGTGGCTCCGTCGGTCGCTGCGGAGACCTGGAACCCCTCGCGTTCGAGGTTGTAACGCACTAACTCAACGATGTCGCGATCGTCTTCAATCAGGAGTATTCGTTTCATTCCGTTTCTTTCATAGTAGCATTTCGACGCAGTTCATCGTCAGCTGGGACCCTCCATCTTACATGGCCGACTCGGGGCCAATATTACGGATGGATTAAAAATACGGCTTCGACCGTGGAGAATATCTGCTCCGTTTGTTCAAGTCCCCAGAAATCAGATGCGTGCAAATATCTTCCGCTCATACAAAGGCCAAAGAGGCAAGAAAATCACAAGCACAAAAAAGACCGCGAACATCAGCGACGCATTGACCGGACTGGCGTGGGGGACGAAATATCTCCCATATATCCAGCCATGTATCGTTCGCTCATGGCCGAGGGAATCGTGAAATTCAAAGTCCGTGCTGACTTCGGAAACAAGGGCGGCAAGCGCGTACGCCAGGATCGCATTCATCCCGAAGACAAGAAATGGCATGGCCCATCTTCTCCAGCCGCGCAAATCCACCGCCCAATAACAGACGGCAAACAGCAGCGTCGCGAAGCCTCCTGTGAACAGCACGAACGTACTGGTCCACAAATTCTTATTAATTGGGAAGTACGAATTGAGGAGACGCCCCGTGATCAGCAGTGCGAGTCCCGCCACTGCAAGTCCCTTAACTTTGCGCAACCCTTCACGATCCGAACGTAGCCATTCACCGGCAAGAATCCCGATCAGCAGAGTCGCAATCGCGGGAAGCGTGGAAAGAAGTCCCTCCGGGTCCCACGTCACGGACTCGGACCAGAGGTGGCCGCCCATCAATGAACGGTCAATGTACGCGCCGAGGTTATCTTCCTTGCCCAGGTGGCCGGCGCCGTGGCCGGGCACGGGGAAAAACATCATCAGCGCCCAATAGCCCACTAGTAAAACGATCGCGATTCCGGCAATCGCCGATAACTTGGAATGCGCCCGTACGTCCCTGTTCGCGGCCGCGTTGCGCCTTGGGATCATAAGGAAAATATAGAGTAATCCGCCGACGAGATAGCACAACGCGATCCGCTGCAACACGCCCATAATGCGGATGGTGCTGAAATCGAAATCGGGGAAGCCATTCAAAAACAGCCCAATCAAGAAGATCGCGACGCTGCGCCGCATGATATGAATGGCCAGAGAGGCTCTTGTTACGCCTCGTGCTACGCGCGAGGCAAACGACAGCGTCATGGAAATGCCGGCGATAAAAAGAAAAGATGGGAAAATCAGATCGGTCGGAGTCCAGCCATTCCACTCCGCATGCTCGAGCGGAGGATAGATGTGCTCCCAGGAACCGGGATCGTTCACCAGGATCATCGCCGCGATGGTGATTCCTCGAAAAACGTCGAGCGAAACCACGCGGCTTACCCGTGTTATCTCAGTCGCCGATGACGCACCGGAAACCGGCGCCGCGATGGTCTGCGCGGTGGCGATGGCGTGTTCCTCCGCTGGCGGGGATAGTACAGCAGTCGAGGACAAGCCGCAACGGTCGCCTGAATTCGCCTAAGCAAAAAAGCGTGGCCAGGGGAGGGGAACCCGGCCACGCTTCCTCTGAGGGAAGAAATCCATAGATCGCTGGATGCGATTGCCCGTTCTAGTGAAAGCTCAAATTGTGCGCGCCGCAAAACAGCGAACTGACGAAACTTGCGCTCTGCGGAACCCACCACATACGGCGCACCACGGTGAACCTGCTGTACATCATTTTCTTGCCCACATAATCCATGAGTGCCGGACCGACCTGAATCGCCGCATATAAGGATGCATTGCCGGCAAAGGGCTTGAGCATCGGGTTCAACTCAACCGCGCCCGCGGTTGTAATGGCGTGGCGCGTGGTCCAGGCGTCGAACGTGGCGGCGCCACTCGATGCAATCACCAGGCCTTTCCAGACGAACTGTTTCCGGTGATTCTCAGCCGCCAATTCGTTGACAGACACCGTCATGGGGTTGCTCGGCTTGATGAACGCTATTGTGACTGGGGCATTTACCGCCGGGGACGGGACGGGAGCGTCGGGCAGAGCGCTTGGCTCCGTAGCTGCAATCGGTTCCGCCGAAGCACTCGGTGCGGGAGGCAATGAAATCTCGTTGGACGTTTCTAGTATGTCGCTGCTCGATACCGCCGAAATCGCCGGTTGAATTATGGCGATCTTCTCCGCGGAGATGGAAAGTTGCGGAGCAACCTGCGGCTGAATCAGAAGTGCGGCAATTGCTAGAATCATTTCGTTCACCTCAGTACGCCTCAGGGTTCCGGCTGGGGGGCATCCCTGTGACGTAAGCCAAGGTTAAAAGTAGGGCCCGGCAGAGGCTATGGCTCGGTAGTCCCGAAAATGGTGGACCGACAGTTTTGAGGGAGGAAACGTTAGTTCTAGGACTTTGGGGAGCCAGAAAACAGTGAATGTCGCGATTGTTCCAAGATATTTAGAGCGCTCTGGCTGGACTGTAAGTTACTGGAAATTAAACGCTTACTGCATATGATCAGGTGTATTGGGCCACGCCAGGATCACCAGCTTGCCGTCGGCTTCTCGCTCAAGTGTCGGGGCGTAGAAACCGATCTGTTCGCGCCGCCACCAGACGCCCTGCTGGCGCTTCTCGTTCCAGTCAGAGAACCAATATTGCCAGAGCACGGCGCGAACCTGTTTGGGCGGCTGCCCAGGAAACGGATTCCCGGCAAATAACGCAAGTACATCCGGCTCAGCGACTAACAGGCGTTTTTCCACTTGAAGGACAAAGGTGTTTTCGCGCCAGTTACCCAGAGAGGCGAACCAGAGGTTCCAATCGAAGCGGGGCTGATAGGGAGCGTATATTCGCGGCGCGGCATGAATATTCTGCGGCTTGTAGCGAAACGGGTAGGGCGTCCACGTCTGGCCGTCACGCGACCCTTGGAATTCGATTTCATAACGCTCGCGAGTCATGACGGCGAATAGTCCAAAGTCATTGGCAATCCGGAACGGCTCAAGCAGGCGAACTGGATACCTAGGAAACGGCGCCTGCGGATACACCATGAAAGCGAGGAGCGCCATCGTCGCGTAAAACACCCAGCTTAGCCAGAATGCCTCCACCCAGAGGCGAACGTTACTCTGCCAACCAATCACTCTTGGGGATGTTACAAGTGAGGTGGCGTCCGAATCGGTCGGCGACGGCGCATGACGCAAACGTTTGGGAACGAACGGTGCCAGAAACTTATCGTCAAGAAGCAGGATCCCCAAGACCAAAACGAGATAGTTCAGGAAGGCGTAGTTGCTGGTCAGAATGATGCCCATTTGCCACGGCGTCATCAAAAAAAACAGCGCAATGCGAAACCGGCGCGGCAGAAATACGGCGAAAATCAGCACCAGTTCGAGCACCAAGGTCAAGATTGCCGTGGCCGAATGAAAACTGCGCGGCAGGTGGTGCGCATACCAAGCGAGCCATGTAGGCAGCGGGCCATTTTGATAATATTGATTCATGGCCGTGAAGTCGCGCCACTCCGGATCGTGTCCCAGAATTTTCGCGATCCCCGATTCAAAATAGATCCGGAACATCAGCCAGATCAGAAGAAAACGGCTGGCCCGCGAAGGAGGGTGGGATGTTGCCCAGCCGGGACGCCAGCCGGATGGAGCGAAAAACAGGCTGATAAACCCCGCTTCAAGAAGCATCCCGTCGGACTGATAACTCGCAAAAACTTGCGCGGCGCTGATGAAGGAGAGAAAGGCAGTCAGGCAGACAATCAACGCTCCACGCGGAAAAAGGTTTAGAACCAATAACACCGACGAGACCATGCCAACGATGCAGACCGCCATAAGAGTGCGATCGCTCGCCGACCACCAGAACACGGTCGGGGCAAACCAGAAACGCTGCGCTCCCAAGGCACTGGCAACTTCAGCGAGATAATTCCGGGCGGGAAGAATTCCAGCCGGGCCGATGAGCCCGCGGATTTGAAAAACGAGAGAATAAAATGCCGAGAAAAAAATCAATCCCAGCGCCCGCAGAAACAGCCATCGTGCGGCGAGATAACCGGGAGTCGCCGTGTCCGGACCGAAAAGATGCTCCGGCATCGTTTTGAAATCAAAGTTCACCGGTGCTCATTATATACAGTCGCATCCGGTAGCAAAGCCTTCGGCCTGTGAGTTTTTGATTTCGTCCAGTTAGGAAAGAGTTAAAAGAACACGGACTGTGCTACTCGGCTTCGTCAGGGTTGGTCAGGTCGGTGATTTTGGCCAATTGCTTAGGACCGTAAAAGCGCAGACGGCACTTTCCGCACCGGTAAGGCCGGATGGGAAGAAAAAGCAGGAGCCAAAATTCCAGAATTCGCCCTCGTTTGGTTCGATGGACATGGGGGCTTCCACACAGAGGACAGGTTCGGTCCGTGTGGTAAACAAACAATCCTAAAACACGCTTCATTGGGAATGGATGATACCGCTGTACATACCGAGGCGCAATCCTATGCGTTATCTGCGTCATTGTATCGGTACACCCTATCCGTACATCCGAAAGCTAGAGCGAAGCCAGCACTTGTAGCGCGTGATGGCGTAATTTCCCGAGGTTGCGGTTAACAAGATGTCCCCGAGGAAGAAAGGCAAGGACAGGAGTGCGCCGCAATGCCAAGCGATCCAAAGCCATTTTCAGGCGCAAATCGTGAGGAGTGTAATGCAGTCCGCGGGCCAGAATGTCCGCCGCGTCCTGCTTACGGTCGGCGGCAACGTAAACTTCCGCGAGATTCAGGTAGAGTTGAGCCTGACGGCGGTTCATCCGCATTGCGGAGTGGCAGAGCTTTTCCGCCTCCGCCCATTTTTGCTCGGCCGCCGCGACAGCCACTCCGAGATAGGAAATATAATAAGGATTCGAGGGTTCCTGGTCGAGAGCGGAACGAAGATGAGGCAACGCTTTGTGGGCGTCGCCCCCGCGCAGATACGTCAATCCAGCCCGAAATTCCTGAAAAGCTTCAATTTGGATCATTGTGAAACCCTCCGCTGGGATTTCGGAACGCGCGTAACATCGTTATCAGTTCGCGAAACTGTGCTTCGGGAACCTGCTAAGACGTCCTATGAGCAAGGTTAGAATCTATCAGCCGCAAAACCAACTGTCCGAGTGGACAGAATTGGAACAGCAGTACTTCTGAGCGAAACTTGAGAGCGAACTGATTCGTGCCGCGAATTGCTGTGTTACAATTCTTTGCTCATCTACGGGTTAAGGGATGATTGATGCGAAATGTCACGATAAATGCGCGGTGGATAGCGTTGTGCCTGCTCGTTCTTTCCGCTGGACTCTACATTGGCACGGCCGGAAGCCCCGCGTTGGACGACGAAGATGTGGACGCGGCGCACGCCATGGTGTCGCAGGAAATGCTGCAGCGCCACGACTTCGTGGTCATGTACATGGATGGCGTGCGGTACCTGATTCGTCCGCCCATGCATTTTTGGATGGTCGCCGCCAGCTACAAATTGCTGGGAGAATCTGAGTTTGCAACGCGGCTTCCGATCGGACTGGCTGTAGTCGGAATTGTCTTGCTGAGTTTTGAATTTGGCCGTCGGTTTTTCGGCCAAAAGGCCGGGTTCTATGGAGCCTTGGCCGTCGCGACGAGCGTCGGGATCTTTATTTTCACGCGCAATATGATTCCCGAGGCGATCTATACTCTGGCGTTCGAGGGAATTTTCTATTTATTCCTGCGCTCCTGGACAGGAAGCCTGGATTCGCGCCTGGGTTATTGGGGCGCGGCGGCTTTGTGCGCGGTCGCTGTCCTGACCCGGGCTTTGATCGGGCTGCTCTTCCCTGCGGCTGCGATTATCGCGTTCATCACGATGACGGGAGGTTGGCACCGGTGGCGGGAGTTGCGCCTGTTTTCCAGCTCAGCGGTTTTTCTGGCTCTCGCCGCGCCGTGGCATATTCTCGCGGCGGCACGCACTCCCGGTTTCTTCTGGGCGTTTTTCATCAACGAACACATCAACCGGGCTCTGGGAACGCGCCTTCCGCACGATTACGGAGCCGTGCCGTTATGGGCATGGTGGAGTGCTCACCTGGTGTGGCTGTTCCCCTGGAGCTTCTTTTTCCCGCTCGCCTTGCGGGAACTGCCTTTACCCGTGCGCTCATGGAGTACGGATACCAATCCGGCTACCCAGGCGCGCCTAATGCTATTTGCGTGGGCGGGCACGATCCTGTTGTTTTTCACGTTTGAAAGCGGATCGCGCCTGGAATACTACAGCTTCGGTGCATGGCCCGCGATGTGCATGCTCCTGGGGCTTGGCATGGCGGATTCGGAGGAAACCGATCAGGAATGGCTGCGGCCTGTCCATCGAGTCCTGGCGGCATTGTCCGTGGTTCTTGCGACGGTTGCAGGCTACTTTCTTTGGGCCTCAATGCATATTCAAGCGGCGAGCGATGTTTCCAGTCATCTCGTGATGCGTAGCCCGGAAAATTATTTGACCGGGATGGTCCATTTGCTCGATCTGACCCCGCAGTCGGTGGCGGACCTCCGCATCCCTGTCATCCTGTCGTCCCTTTCGGTCATGATCGCGTTTGTGGGCGCGTGGGTGTTGCGCGAGCGCGGAATTCGCTGGTTACCGAACATCGCTCTGGCTGTGGGGATGGTTGGGTTCATTCTTGCCGCGCACATTGCGCACGATGTTCTGAATCCCACGCTTTCTTCCCGCACGCTCGCGATGGAACTGAACAAGAACCTGCGGCCGGACGATCAAATCGCGCTCTATGGGGATATCCGCGTCGCTCCTGGCATCGCATTTTATTCTCACAGGAACGTTTTGCTCTATGACGCGACTGGAAGCAATCTGGAATTTGGCTCTCATTATCCGGACGCGCCAAAGCGGTTTTTCAGCGACGCCGATTTTCCGAAACTTTGGCAAGGCAGCGGGCGCGTATTCCTGGTCGTGCCGGCGGAACACAAGGAAGACGTCCGGGAGAGGCTTCCAGAGGATTCCCTATGGGTGTTCGCGGAAACAGGAGGAAAAACGGTGTATGTGAACCAGCCTCCGCAGACCGGGCAATCGTCGCTCGGAACCTTTCACGGAAAATTGAAGCTGGCGTCCGCGCCCTAGCGAGTTTCCCGAGCGTCGCCTGAGGTTACGTCAACAGTCTGCAATCGCTGATGCTCGATCTGCTCGAATAGGACCTTCGCGCGTTCCAGAGCCACGGCGATACTCGGGCTGATGTTTCCTCTCCCCACGTGCTCTTCAAATTCGGCCCGCTGCATTAGACGGGCGGGCTGCTCCCGCGCACCGCAAAGAATGAGGCCCTTGCCGGAACTGTGCACCGCGTCCGATAGCTCCTCCAAGGCCTGCAAACCCGTTGCGTCGATCGCCGTCATATTTCTCAGCCGCAGAATGATGACGGGAGGTAATTCCGAAAGCCGCTGCACGATTTCCTCGATCTTGTCGGTCGCCCCAAAAAGAAATGGCCCATGAATTCGGAAGATAGCCACATACGGCGGAATTTCCTTGTGCTGCAAAATATGAACGTGCCCCTCGCGCAGATATTCATCCGTGACCTGGGAGACCGTCGTCGTTGTCGTGACCTTCCGAATAAATACGAGTGCGGCGAGTATCATTCCGGCTTCGACGGCCACCGTCAGATCCGCGAACACCGTCAGGGCAAATGTAATCAGCCAGGTCCCGACCTCGAGCGGTGAAAGTTTCAGAAGCTCCGGAATTTCGCGCCACTCGCCCATGTTGTACGACACAACCAGCAGAATCGCGGCCAATACAGAGAGCGGAATGAATCGCGCCAGCGGGGCCGCGAAAAGCACGATCGCCAGCAACGTCATCGCGTGCACCATTCCCGCAACTGGCGTCTTCGCGCCGGACCGGATGTTCGTGGCCGTTCGCGCGATCGCTCCCGTGGCGGGAAGTCCGCCGAATAACGGAGACATAATATTGGCGATTCCCTGGCCGACGAGCTCAACGTTGGGGTTGTGCTTGGTTCCGCTCATGCGGTCGGAAACGACCGCGGACATCAGCGATTCAATCGCTCCGAGCATCGCGACCGTGATTGCGGGAGAAATCAGGGGACGCAGCAGATCGAAACGAAACTGTGGAATCTTGATCCCGGGAAAACCCGATGGAATGCCTCCGAACCTCGTTCCAATCGTTTCAACGGGAAGTTTGAGTAGAACCACGAGCATCGTGCCCGCAAACATCGCAACGATGTAGCCCGGCACGCGCTTTACAAAACGCATGAAGACGAGAATCAGCACAAGCGCAAGCGCGCCCAGCCCGGTTTCCAGCGGCGAATAGGTGCGAAAACTTTTGGCGAGAACTTCCATGCGCGCAAGAAAGTCGCCGGGAACTTTATCGACTTTCAGGCCGAAGAAATCCTTGATTTGGGTGCTGGCAATGGTTACCGCAATGCCATTTGTGAAGCCCACGACAACCGGTCGCGGGATGTATTTCACCGCCGTGCCCAGTCCTGTTATGCCCAAAATGACGAGCATGACGCCCGCCATCAGGGTGCACATGAACAAGCCGTCCAGGCCGTAGCGCGCGACAATTCCGTAGACCACGACGACGAATGCGCCTGTCGGCCCTCCGATTTGTGTCGTCGATCCACCCAGGGCGGAAATCAAAAAGCCAGCGACGATGGCGCAATACAATCCCGCCTGCGGCGCCACTCCCGACGCGATCGCAAATGCCATCGCCAGCGGCAGCGCAACGAGCCCCACGGTGACGCCAGCGACGAGATCGCTGGCAAATTTCCGCAAGTCGTAATCTTTTAAACTGGAAATCGATCTTGGAAGCCACTCTTGCATTTGCCGGTACCCTAGAGGCTAAAAGAAGCCCTCCTGCGTTTAGATTTAGACTCAATTATAGGCGCAAGCGGGCCGACTCAGCTGTGATTCAAGTCACCCGGTTTCGCAGACCGGCACTGTTTGGTTTGGAGTTACGTTGTCGAGATCGGATAGGCTGTAGTTTCAGTAGGACAGGCTTCAGCCTATCTGGTTTTAAGCTTGCAACTACTCAGATCAAAACCAGACAGGCTTGAAGCCTGTCCTAACAACAAAACCCTGTTCGAATGCTCGGAATATCCTGCGACCCGGCATAAATAGATTTGACAAATACATTTTCTTTCGGTTAAGGTGGCTGTGAAATGAACCGCGACGCTCAGAAGACCATGCAGGCTTGTCTGTGTTGTCCCTGCTGTCCGTGTGTGTCTTCTGGCGCCGGGAGGCTGAAGCTCTAGAAATCGGATCATAAACCGAGCAATTCTAGAATCCCACCGCCAGACACGTGCTGGCGGTGGGATTTTTCTTTTTGGGCCGGTTTTTTTGCGAGAGAACAACTTCGATGAACAAAGTTGACAGGCAGATTCAAACGAAAGATCGAGGCGATCTCAAAGTTGAAAGCCCGGCCGGCCTACCCGCCTTGCGGGAATTGGAGAAAGACTTGTCATTAAACGAACAGGAACTGTTGCAGGAGATTCTTCTCTCACTCCGAGTGATCCGGTACGGCTCGGTAGTGATCACGGTACACGACGGCCACGTCGTTGAGATTCAAAGAACCGAGCGGATCCGGAAGGGCGCGTCAAAGCAAGCCTGACAAGATTCTGAGTGCGAGATCAGCCGACCCCACTCTGGGGAGGCGGGGAAAAAGTTCGCGGCAAACTCGACCGGTCTACTGGAGGGTTGCAGCCGAAAAATTTTGAGTGCAGAAAATTTGAGGAGAGAAATGCAAATGACCCGACTGAACACCAGAGGGAATTTAAGAGTGATTGCAGGATTATTCGTGCTGCTTCTCGCCATGGCAACAGGGACCACCTGGGCTCAGGGAGATGCGTCGATCAATGGAACCGTCACGGATGCGACTGGCGCGATCGTCGTCGGAGCGAACGTAAATGTGAAAAACGTGGAAACAGGAGCGCTTCGCGCCCTGGTCACCGATGGCTCCGGGCGATACGACGCGCCCTCACTGGCCGTCGGAAACTATGAAGTGACGGCTGAACACACCGGATTCCGCACTGAAACAAAAACCGGAATCACGCTCGTGATTGGGCAGCGCGCGGACGTGGACATCAAGCTCGAGATCGGCGGAGTCGAACAATCCATCAACGTCGAGGAAACGGCTCTCGACTTGGCTGTCACTACAGCGGAGTTTTCCGGTTTGGTTGGCGAGCAACAAGTTAAGGATTTGCCGCTCAATGGCCGCAGCTACGATCAACTGCTCACGCTAAATCCGGGGGTTGTTAATTACACCTCGCAGCGCTCGGGAGGAATCGGAACATCGAATTCGGTCGTAGGAAACATGTTCTCAGCGTCCGGACGCAGGCCCCAGGAGAACCTCTACATCCTCAATGGCGTGGAATTCACCAGCGCGTCGGAAGTCAATAACACGCCGGGAGGAACAAGCGGCCAGCTTCTGGGCGTGGACGCGGTGAGGGAATTTTCCGTTGTTAAAGACGCTTACGGCGCCGAGTACGGCAAGAGACCGGGCGCTCAAGTCAACATCGTGACCGCCTCCGGCACCAATCAACTCCACGGCAACGCTTACGAATTCCTGCGCAATAGCGTACTCGACGCCCGAAACCCATTCGATCTTCCAGAAATTCCCCACTTCGCGCGCAACGTGTTCGGCGGCTCGCTGGGCGGTCCGATCAGGAAGGATAAGACATTCGTCTTCGCGAACTACGAAGGGTTTCGCCAGGCACTTGGACTCAGCGACGTTACGCTTGTGCCGGACTCCAATGCACGAGCAGGCAACTTGCCTTGCGCCGCATTGACCACCGTCACCGGTGCTTGCAATGCTTCGACGCCCCTGACGCATGTGGGGCTGGCAAACGGCGTTGCCAGCTTGCTGAACTTGTGGCCTGTCGCAAACGGTCCAGAACTGACAATCAACGGGCTGAGCAGCGGAATTGCGGAAGCGTTCAGTAGCCCGCAGCAACACATCCGTGAAGACTTCGGAACAGCGCGAATCGATCAGATTTTTTCGGATCGGGATTCGCTCGCAGGCGTGTATACGGTGGACGACAGCCAGGCCTACTCGCCG
Organism: Candidatus Acidiferrales bacterium; assembly: GCA_050014735.1. Lineage (GTDB taxonomy): Bacteria > Acidobacteriota > Terriglobia > Acidiferrales > UBA7541 > Palsa-360. The sequence continues at coordinate 21,536 of JBEKCU010000001.1, forward strand.
ACGCTCAATCCGTTCAGCACGGTCGACGTTTTCTTGCGGGAGCAGGTGGCAAGTCTTAGCGAAACACACGTCTCCTCCGCGAACATCATCAACAAAGCGACGTTTGGGTTTTCCCGCGGAGGATTCTATTTCAACAGCGGAGTGACCGGGACGGCCACCTCGGCGCCTACCGCGTGGCTCGGTACGATTCTCGCGCCCGTTCCCGGCGCTGTCGTGATCGGCGGAGGCACCACTCTTAACGGGGCGTCGGCGCTGACGAACGGCGGCACAAATGCTGGGAGCAACCTGTCCGTGGTGCGCAATATCTACACGTATGCCGATCAGGTAAGCATCACGCACGGCAAGCACCTATTCAATTTCGGTGTTTGGTTCGAGCAGCTGCAATCGAACGATGTCCTGATACAAGATCAATATGCGCAGGCATCGTTCAACAACCTGCAAACATTCCTGCAGGGCACGGTAAGCACCTACACATTCGCCCCTGCGTATACCCCATTGTCGTGGCGCTCGCTGGAGGGCGCGTTCTTTGCGGAGGACGCAATCAAGTTGACGCCAAGCCTCGAGCTGCGCCTCGGATTCCGGGGAGAGTTCACCAACGGCTGGAACGAGGCTTACGGCCGGGCGTCGAATTTCTTGTTCACCAACGGAGTCATCAACACAAATCCGACTGTCGGCAACTCCGCCTTGGCCATCAACGATGCGAACTTCCTGCCGGCTCCGCGAGTAGGGATTGCGTGGTCGCCATTCGGCTCAAAGAAAACCGTGATCCGCGCGGGCGGTGGCCTGTATTACGCGCTAATCGACAACCTCAGTTATCGACTGGACCAGAATCCTCCCTACAACACGGTGGAAGCCGCCAAAAGCGTCGCGATCGCGACCGTTCTCGCGGGCGGCTCGAATACCGGCGTGTTTACAGGGTCGTCGGCGCCGAAGGTTATTCCAAGCGGCGTGCAGCCCAACCTTCAGACGCCGACCGTGTTCTCGTACGATTTGAAAGTTGAGCAGCAGCTTACTCCAAACACGACCCTCAGCGTTGGATACATCGGATCGCACGGCTACCACGAAATACTTTCCATCGATGCCAACGTGCCAAGCAACGTGGTGATTTGCCCTGCGATGCCGTGCCCGGCGAGCTACCCTTCAGGGGCATATTTCTATTACGCCAGCTTGGCTACTCCGCTCACTGGAACGCCCGCGCTTGCTAACCCTAACGTTGCGAATACAACGCATTGGTTCTCCGAGGGCGTGAGTTCCTATAACGGCCTCGAGGTCGATGTGAACCACCATTTCAGCCACGGGCTGCAATTCCGCGGCGTCTACACGTTCTCGAAAGCGCTCGACGATGGCGACAGCATGAACACCAGCGTCGCGACAAACTCTCCGGCGTTCGCATCGAATCCGCTCAACCCGCTTCAAGCGGATTACGGCCGAGCTTCTTTCGATATTCGGCATGCGGGGGTAATCAATGCGACCTACGATTTGCCATTCGGCCGCAAGAGCGCATCCGGGGATAACCACTGGCTAAATACCGTGATCGGAAACTGGCAAATCAGCGGAATCGAGACGCTGCTGACAGGCTTGCCGTTTACGCCGCAGCTTTCCTACAATCCCGCCAATGACGGCGACTCGCGCAATCCGGTGCGTCCGTCCTTGAATCCGAATTTTACAGGTTCGATCGTTCAGGGCGGCCCCGGCCAATATTTCAACCCGAACGCGTTCATTCAACCGCTGGCAAACACTTACGGCAACGCGCCGCGCAATTTCCTCCAAGGACCGGGGCTTGCCGAAACCGATTTGTCTTTTGCAAAGAAGTTCCTGTTCACCGAGCGAGTGAATCTCCAGTTCCGGGCGGAGTTGTTCAATATTTTCAACCGCACCAACTTTAATAATCCAAACCCGGTGGTGTACACTTCCGCGACGACGGTGCTGCCATCGGCCTCGGCTGGTGTAATCACTTCGACTTCCACCACGTCGCGGCAGGTGCAGTTTGGATTAAAACTGCTGTGGTAGGCAGGAGCTTTAAGAACTAGATCGAGTTCCCCTTAGGCCTGGGAATCCCGGCATCGCCGACAGTCGGTCGGAGGGCGATGCCGGGAATTGCTCTGGTAGAATCAGTTTGGAACAGAGGCGCGGTCGCCAAGTGGTAAGGCAAAGGTCTGCAAAACCTTTATCGGCGGTTCGATCCCGCCCCGCGCCTCCAAAATTCTGCGATCATGGATAAAAACCACACGCTCATTCAGTTATCAGAGTCGAAAAGAACCAGCTTTGGCAAGGGGGACTTTCTTCGGCAGTCCCTGCCGCAAAAGGTTTTTTCGGCCATTTGGGCTGTCCAATCGGAAGTTTGTAACGGAGGTTTTTCACAATATTTTCTTAACTGTAGCGCAGAAACTGCTTCATTCGTCGTGGAAGCCCTTGAGACGATCGGCGCCAGCAAAACCGCTGTTATCTGCCAGCGTGCGATCGCTTCTGCATTTCCTGGCGGACTACCCACCAGCCCCGAAACAATCTCCTCCGGTGCGGCCAATTTCTCAGATGAAACACTTGGGAAGCTAGACGCTATAGACCGAGACTTTTTTGCAACCTCGGACAATTTCACCGACTTGCTGTTTGCGTATGTATCGGAGCATTCGGAGGACTTTGGGACATTGCCAAAGCCCGACGATGCATAGCTGTTCGCTTCAGCCATGACCGATCGACCATCTAGCGAACTGGTAGATTGACTTCAGAGGCCCCTTTCTGTACCTTTATGTCGTGATTTCCAACGTCCAGAAGACCAAGCAGGCTTGCCTCTGTTGTCCCTGCTGTACGTGTGCGTCTTCTGGCGCCGGGGGTTAATACTCTAGAATCATAACGAGCAATTCTAGAATCCCACCGCCAGGAGCGACCTGACGGTGGGATTTTTATTTTAGGGAACGATATTTGAGCCTGCTCGCAGGGCAGGCGGAAAAGAGACGGCACTCGACCTACCAGTCTTCTGGATGTCCCGGGCCGGCCAAATCGTGATTATGAGAACTTCGATTGCCCGACTGTTTACCAACAGAGGGATCGCGAAAATAATCGTTGGATTGCTCCTCGCAACTCTCAATATCCCTTCACTACATAGCGAAGACAGTAGCCCCCAGCCTCCGGGGAATGAAACGCTGGCCGCTGCAACCCCCGGAAGTCACGCCTCGTCTGCTTCCGGCACCGTGGAAGAAGCCAGTGCGGGCAGTTCACCAGCCGGCGCACCTTCGCCCGCACCTTCGCTCGTACAAGTTGTGGAGCTTCTGCGGGCGCAAGAACAGGAAATCGAATCCCTGCGGGCGGCGCTGCGCGATCAGCAGGAGGTGACGGCGCGGCTGGCAGCGAAACTCAATGCCGCAGAACCCGCTGCGGGTCCGGTGGGTGCACCCGCACCGATCATCGCGGACCTCGTCTCGCCAGGGGCTTCGCCATTGGTTTCGTCGTCGGTTTCGTCGACTCCGACGGCTCCTGCCGGAGTGGTCGCGCAAGCCGATCTGGCCCAAAAAGTTGCGCAGCTCGAAACCGACGTGGCGAGCTCACAGAAGGACATCGAGACGCGCCTGAAAAATCTCGGGCCGTTTGCATTCGGCGGCGATTTCCGGTTGCGAGCCGAGCCGACGTTCGGCGGGCCCGTCGATCGATCCCAGGATCAGTTTCGAGAACGTTTCCGGCTGCGCTTCAATGCCGAGGCGCGATTGAACGACCAGATCAATGGTGGGTTCTCATTCGCTTCGGGCGACCTCAACAATCCGATTTCCACGAACCAAACCGCGGGGCAATACACCACGCGAAAACCCATTGAGATTGACCGCATGTATACGACGTATCACCCGGACTGGTTCCCAAATCTCACCCTGACTGGCGGAAAGTTCGCGTATCCGTGGTTCAACACCGAGCTGGTTTGGGACAAGGACATCAACCCAGAGGGCGCCGGCGAAACCCTGGCGTTCAATGTCGAGACGCCGGTCCTGAAGAAATTCAGTTTCGTCGGCTTCCAATTGCCGATCTCGGAAAGCAAGCGCGCGGCGGCAACCGACAAGAGCGTCTACAGCACGATGGTCTATGGCGAACAGCTGCAAACGTTCTGGCAATTTGGCAGCCGGGTCAGGTTGAGCGCCTATACGGGCTTCTACGATTGGAAAAATGCCGACTCGGTTGCGCTTTCGGTGACCGTCGCAAACAACGCCAGCCCGGCCGATGGCTTGCTGACTCTGAACAGCAACGGTTTGCAGAACTCAATCGCGACGGTAACGTCAACCAATGCAATCACGGGCGCCAAGACGATTACGTCAGCCCAGTTTGCTTCAAAATTCGGGATTCTCGATTCGCTCGCCCAACTCGATTTCGTGACGCCTTCCGAACGCTGGCCTCTTACGCTCATTGGGGACTTTGCGGAGAATACGCGGGCTTGCGAAAACGTGCGGAATATCCTTGCGGGAGCAGTTTACACGGTGGCTTGCGATCCACACGCGCGCCATGCGTATTGGCTCGAAGCAGCCATAGGCCGCACTTTGAAAAAAGGAGACTGGCAATTCGGTTATACGCGATTCATGGTTCAGCGGGAAGCGGTCATCGGCGCGTTCAATTACAGCGAAATTTTCCCGAGCACCAATGTCGAGATGCACCGCCCTGAAATTCTGTATCAACTGTTCGACAATGTGACGCTGCAATTAAACGGGCTCTTCGGCCGGCCCCTGGTGAACGCCGGAAGCCCTGCGCCTGTGCAGCCGTTGTGGGAACGATTGCAGTTCGACATGACGTACAAATTCTAGGCGGCGAATGTATTTTCTGAAGGATTGACGAGGAAAAAGATGAAATCGAGTTTTCGCACACTGGCCGCGCTTATATTGATTTTCGCGTCCGGAACTCAAGCCCAGCAAAAGCCTGTTGTCATTCGAGTCGGCTATTTCCCAAATATCACGCACGCCCAGGCGCTGGTGGGACGCGCCAACGGCCAGTTTGAGAAAGCTCTTGGACCAGGCGTCCAGATTGAGTGGAAAGCGTTCAATGCCGGGCCGTCGGCGATCGAGGCCCTGTTTGCAAACGCAATCGACATGACTTACGTGGGACCAAACCCAACGGTGACGGGCTATGTGCGGTCGCAAGGCGAAGCGGTTCGCGTGATTGCGGGCGCAGCCAGCGGCGGTGCGTCGCTTGTCGTGCGCCAGGGCGCGGGTATACAGAAGGCGTCTGATTTTCACGGAAAGAAAGTTGCCACGCCGCAAATGGGCAATACGCAGGACGTAGCCCTGCGTTCGTGGCTGCGGGCCAACGGCCTGAAGGCGAGGGAAAAAGGCGGAGACGTTGAAGTGCTCCCCATCACCAATGCCGATCAGCTCTCGCTTTTCCTGAAAGGGCAACTTGATGCCGCGTGGGCGCCAGAACCGTGGGCGGCCCGATTGGTGCATGAAGGCGGCGGCAAGATATTTCTGGACGAGCGCGATTTGTGGCCGAATCGTCAATTTGTGATTACCGACCTCATCGTCAATCCAAAGTTTCTCAAGCAACATTCCGACATCGTGAAGAATTTTCTCCGTGCGCACGTGGAACTGACCGAGTGGATCAATAAGAACTCGACGCAGGCGAAACAGATCATGAACCAGCAACTGCAAAAAGAGACAGGCAAGCCGCTTGCGCCCGACGTGATGGATGATGCATTTTCCCGCATGCAGGTGACCTACGACCCAATTCGTTCGTCTCTTCAGAAATCCACCCAGCAGGCATTTGACGAGGGTTTTTTGGGCAGAACACAGCCGGATTTATCGGGCCTGTACGACCTGACGCTACTCAACGAAGTGCTTCGCGAAAAGAAGGCGGCACCAGTACAATGACTAACTACGTATTGGACTTGATTAACCGATCCATTGGCGGGGGCCGTGTGCTGCCTGAACACGAAGAATTAGCCGAACGGGAGAAGCCCGCAAAGGACTCCCCGATCGATCTTAGAGTTTCGCAAACGCAAGCCCCGGCTCCCAAGGAAAGCATCTGCCTGAGCGGCGTTTTCAGGAGTTACAAGAATTCGCGCGGCTCGTTCACTCCCGCTCTGCAAAACATAGACCTCGAGATCCAGCAGGGCGAGTTTATCTGCATCGTTGGGCCATCCGGCTGCGGGAAATCGACGCTCCTCCACCTGATCGCGGGCCTGGATCGTCCCACCACCGGTGAAATCACGGTGGACGGCAATCCGGTGAAGGGTCCCGGCACGGACAGAATTTTGCTCTTCCAGGAACTGGGATTATTCCCCTGGCTGACGGTCCGGCAAAACGTGGAATTCGGACTGAAGATGGAGGGAGTGTCACGAGAAGAGCGGCGCGATCGTGCGCGGCAATTCCTCCGCATGGTCCACTTATCTCATTTTGAAGATCACTACATTCATCAGCTTTCCGGTGGGATGAAACAGCGCGTGGCGCTGGCCCGGTCCCTGGCCGTACGCCCTAAGATTCTCTTGATGGACGAACCCTTCGCGGCGCTTGACGCTCAGACGCGCGACATGCTTCACGACGAGTTGGAACGCATCTGGAAAGAGACAGCGCCGACAATTGTTTTCGTCACCCACAACGTGCGTGAAGCCGTGCGCCTGGGCGATCGCGTGCTTCTGATGAGTTTCCGGCCGGGACGTATCAAGAGCCAGTTTCAGATCACGCTGGACCGCCCGAGACATGTTGAGGATTCCGACGTCGCTCATTTGTCGAAGGAAATTCTGGGACAGCTCCGGGAAGAGATCGATCGATCCTTTAATGCGGAGTATTCGCGTGAAGAAAAGCGTTAACCAGCTGATTTTCGGCGCCGCAGTGCTCGCGCTTTGGGAGGGTCTGGCCGCGGCAAAGTTTTGGCCTCCCTATCTTTTTCCCACTCCGCAGGGAGTAGCCGAGTCGCTGTATGCTGGCTTTAAGGATCACAGTCTGTCGATCGCCATCGGCATCAGCATGCGGCGTGTCGTGATTGGGTATGTGATTTCCGTCGTTCTGGGCGTCCTGCTTGGAATGCTGCTCGCGGCGAATGAATTCCTGGAAGATACCCTAGGGCGTGTGATTCTTAGCCTGCAAAGCCTGCCGAGCGCTTGCTGGGTCCCCATCGCGCTGCTTTGGTTCGGCTTGAGCGAAACGGCCATTATTTTTGTGACGATTACGGGTTCACTGCTCGCGGTCACTCAGTCCACCAAGGCCGGCTTCGATAACGTGCCTCGAATTCTGTCCATGGCGGGACGCAACCTGGGCGCAAAAGGCCCGCAACTATTTTGGCACGTGCTGCTCCCGGCGAGTTTGCCGTACCTGATGGACGGCTTGAGGCAGGGCTGGGCATTCGCATGGCGTTCACTGATTACCGGAGAAATGATTTACATTTCTCTTGGTCTCGGCCAACTTCTCATAACGGGCCGGGACTTCAATGACATCAATCTGGTCGTCGCTGTGATGGTCTTGATCGCTGTACTTGGCTACGCGGTGGACAGCATTGTGTTCCGAAGGCTTGACGCAACCATTCGTCACAAATGGGGAATGAGCACCGTCACGTCCAGCTAGGCCGGGCGCTTTCAGGAATGTTCCTTCAGGTAATTCTTATAAGCCTTCAAATTCGGCACGGCGTCAGGGGCTGAAGCCCTCTTTTTTAGGTCCCTTGATGTCGCGGCTGAAGCCGCAACCCACAAAGACTTTTTTATGAGCTTGCTTTCCGTCACCGACTGGCTTTGCAGTCGCAGAATTCCGCTGAATTTAGCTCGATGTTCCATCGGACAGTTACACTTCCTGTCCCACGTTTGATCCCCAGACCAGTAGCTCGATTTCGAGTGCGGTTTCTAGACTGTCTTGGTCATGAAATCGCATACCGAATTTCGCGCTCACGAGGTGTCGCGGCAGAACCCGCGCGCACCACTCGCTTCGCTGGCGGTTCTTCTCGCGCTGTTCGCGGTATTGTCCCTTTCAGGATGCACCGGACTAACGGGCGCCGGCACGCCGCCGACAACTTCGAAGTCGAACACCGCTGCATCCGTGGGGACTCTGACGGCAAATGCCACGAGCTTCAGCTTTGGAAACGTGGCGGTTGGTTCCAGCACCTCTCAGATGTTGATGCTGACCAACACCGGTACAGCGACTGTCAACATTTCCCAGGCGAGTGTCACTGGCACGGGATTTAGCGTCGCGGGGGGAATGTCTTCGGTTTCCATCCCGGCCGGGCAGAACCAGACGTTCCAAATTCAATTTGCTCCCAAGTCAACTGGGACCGCGGCCGGGAGCATTGCCATGACCAGTGACGCCTCCAATTCACCGTTGGCGATCTCCCTGAGCGGAAACGGGATGACCGATGTCGCCATCGCGACGCAGCCCGCAAATCAAAGCGTTGTAGCGGGGCAGACAGCGACTTTCAGTGTCATGGCCTCGGGTTCTGGAACCCTTACGTATCAGTGGTTAAAAAATGGCAGCATGATCGGTGGGGCGACTGCGGCATCGTACACCACTCCCGCCACTGCCAGTTCCGATAACGGAGCGCAATTCACTGTGGTCGTTACGGACACTACAGGAAGTGTGACCAGCGGCGCCGCTATCCTGACTGTCACGGCAGCGCCGGTCGCGCCATCGATCACGGCGCAGCCAGCGAGCCGGACGGTCACGTTAGGCCAAACGGCATCGTTCAGCGTCACGGCGACAGGCACGGCGCCGCTAACCTATCAGTGGAAGAGGAACGGCACAGCCATCGGCGGTGCGACGGCGGCGACGTACACAACGCCAGCCACTACGGCGACCGACAACGGCGCACAATTCACCGTCACGGTGACCAACGCGACCGGAACAGTGACCAGCAGCGCCGCCACGTTGACGGTCAACGTGCCGCCGTCGATCACGACGCAGCCCGCGAGCCAAACCGTTACGGCCGGGCAGACCGCGACGTTTAGCGTCACGGCGTCCGGCTCCGGAACGTTAACCTATCAATGGAGTAAGAATGGTGCCACGGTCAGCGGAGCGACAGCGGCGACGTACACAACGCCAGCCACTGCGGCCACGGACAACGGCTCGCTGTTCGCCGCCACTGTCACCAACAGCACTGGAAATGTAACCAGCGGCGCCGCCACGTTGACGGTCAACGTGCCGCCCTCGATTACGACTCAGCCCGCGAGCCAGACGGTCGCACTAGGACAAACGGCAGCGTTCAGCGTCGTAGCGTCAGGCACCGGGACCCTAACGTATCAATGGAAGAAGAATGGCGCAGCGATCAGCGGAGCGACGGCGGCTGCGTATACAACGCCAGCTACTGCGGCGACCGACAGCGGAGCCCAGTTCACCGTAACTGTTACCAACGCGATTGGTAGTGGGACCAGCAGCGCCGCCACGTTGACGGTCAACGTGCCGCCGTCGATTACGACGCAGCCGGCGGGCCAAACCGTTACTGCCGGGCAAACTGCGACGTTTAGCGTCGCAGCGTCGGGCACCGGAACGCTAACCTATCAATGGAAGAAGAATGGAGCAGCGGTCAGCGGAGCGACGGCGGCGACGTACACAACGCCAGCCACTGCGGCCACGGACAACGGCTCGCTGTTCACCGTCACTGTCACCAACAGCACTGGAAATGTAACCAGCAGCGCCGCCACGTTGACGGTCAACGTGCCGCCGTCGATTACGACTCAGCCCGCGAATCAAAGTGTTATAGCGGGGCAGACCGCGACGTTTAATGTCACGGCGTCCGGCTCAGGGACTCTGTCCTATCAATGGTACAAGAACGGAAGTACCATCATGGGAGCTACCGCTGCTTCGTACACCACTCCTGCCACAACAGCTTCCGACAACGGCGCGTTGTTCATTGTCACCGTCATTGGCAGTGCTTCGACCATAACCAGCCACGCCGCTACCTTGACTGTTACGGCAGCGCCGGTCGCCCCGTCGATCACGACGCAACCGGCAAGTCAGACGGTCACCGCCGGTCAAACGGCAACGTTCAGCGTCACCGCGACGGGCACGGCAACACTCGCGTATCAGTGGAGTAAGAATGGCGCCGCGATCAGCGGTGCGACCGCCGCCTCGTACACAACGCCGGCCACTGCGGCAACGGACAACGGCTCGCTGTTCACCGTCACTGTCACCAACAGCACCGGAAATGTAACCAGCAGTGCCGCCACGTTGACGGTCAACGTGCCGCCGTCGATTACGACTCAGCCCGCGAATCAAAGTGTTATAGCGGGGCAGCCCGCGACGTTTAATGTCACGGCATCCGGCTCAGGGACTCTGTCCTATCAATGGTACAAGAACGGAAGTACCATCATGGGAGCTACCGCGGCTTCGTATACCACTCCAGCCACAACAGCTTCCGACAACGGCGCACTGTTCATTGTCACCGTCATTGGCAGTGCTTCGACCATAACCAGCCACGCCGCAACGCTGAATGTCAATGTGCCGCCGTCCATCACAACGCAGCCGGCAAACACGACAGCCTCCGCCGGACAGACCGCCTCGTTCAGCGTCGCGGCTACGGGCACGGCGACGCTTGCGTATCAGTGGAAGAAGAACGGCACAGCCATCAGCGGAGCCACTTCGGCTTCATACACGACGCCGGCCACGTCGGCTTCAGACAGCGGGGCGCTGTTCACCGTCACCGTTAGCAATGCTTTTGGCAGCGTGACAAGCAGTGCCGCTACGCTCACCGTAAACGCGCCACCTTCGATCACAACACAGCCCTCGAACCAAACCGTTACAGCCGGTCAAACAGCGACATTCAGCGTTACGGCGTCCGGCTCCGGAACTCTCTCCTATCAGTGGTCAAAAAACGGAAGCACCATCAGTAGCGCGACTTCGGCGTCCTACACGACTCCAGCCACAACGGGAGCCGACAACGGTTCACTGTTCACCGTTACCGTCTCTAACAGTGTGGGCAGTTTCACGAGCGGTGCCGCGACGTTGACAGTGAATGTTCCTCCGACAGTGACTTCGCAGCCAACCAGTCAGACTGTGATCGCGGGCCAAGCCGCAACGTTCTCCGTGACTGCTACAGGCACTGCGACTCTCACCTATCAATGGAAGAAGAATGGAACTGCGATCGGCGGGGCCACCTCGGCGTCGTATACAACTCCAGCCGAAACAACTGCCGATAATGGCGCGCTGTTTACCGTGACCGTCACCAATGCAGCGGGCAATGTCACCAGCAATGCAGCTACATTAACGGTGAACGCGGCGACGCTCATTCTGAATGCCAGCCAGACCAGCTTGAGCTTCTCCAGCGTCAACCTGGGCAGCAGCAGCATTCTTCCCGTCACATTCACAAACGCAGGAAACTCATCGGTCACAATTTCCGGCGTCAGCATCGCGGGTGCTGGGTTTACCGCTGCCGGAGTCTCTTCGGGACAGATTCTGACGTCGGGCCAAACCGCAACCTTGAACGTGACGTTTACGCCGTCAGCGACAGGGAGCGTCACCGGAAGCGTAACGGTGACAAGCAATGCCACGAATTCTCCCAGCACCATTTCTCTCACTGGGACTGGAGTCCAGCCGGTTTCGCACTCCGTAACGCTGAGCTGGACTGCCAGTACTTCCGCGGTATCCGGTTACAACGTGTACCGTTCTAGCGTGAGTGGTGGACCTTACACGAAGTTAAATTCGTCTTTGGTCACCACCACTTCCTATACAGACGCGACCGTCCAAGCAGGCCAGACCTATTACTACGTCGTGACTTCCGTCGATTCGAGTGGCAACGAGAGCGCCTACTCCACCGAAGTCTCCGCGACAGTTCCATAACGCGGGCGCTGTATGATCCAGCTTGGCGGATCGTTCGATCATGCGATTGGCGATCCGCCGAGACCCTGGCCTTTCGTACAGAGGACAGGCATTTCGTTGCTGGCCTTCCGTTATTCCTTCGGACAGTAGCTCACCCTGACGACCCCCAATCACAATCGTAGCCATGATGAAGGCGGCGATTGGCGAAATGGAACACGGAATCGGAAAGCGCAAGGATTCCGCGTATTCAAAATCTCGAATCACGGTACGCCTTGCCGCGATGCTTCTAGTGTTTCCCGCAATTCTTCAGATTTCGGGTTGTGTCGGCGCGACGCGCGCGCCAAATACTACCAGCCAGCCGAATCAAAACACACCGGCAGGCGCGGCGATTTCGGTGTCGCCGTCGTCGATTACTTTCGGTCCGGTGGCGGTGAACGGCACCGCCTCTCAATCGGTCACGGTATCCAATGGCGGCGGGTCCGATCTAATCGTTACACAAGCCAGCACTGCCGCAAGCGGATTCGCAGTCGCCGGCGGTTCATTTCCCATGACGATCGCAGCTGGCCAACAATCGAACCTCAATATAGTTTTTTCCCCCAAGACCGTCGGAGCGGTATCGGGCACCGTGTCCGTCGTGAGTAACGCATCGAGTTCGCCGGCGAGCGTCACCGTGAGCGGAACGGCCGTCGCTGCCACGAGCCTCCTCAATGCCAGTCCCACAACTCTGAGTTTTGGAAATGTCACCGCCGGAGCCAAGAGCACTCTGGGCGTTGCGCTCTCGAACACTGGGAGTTCCAACGTCACCATTTCCAGTGTCAGCCTCACAAGCCCAACTTTGTCCACGGGCGGCGTTTCGGCAGGCCTGGTTCTCATGCCGGGGCAAAGTGCAACACTGGATGTGACATTTTCTCCGACGGCTTCCGGGAATCTGATGGGAGGCGTAACAATCGCAAGCAATGCAACGAACTCCCCGGCGACAATCGCTATTTCCGGGATGGCCACGCAGACGGTCTCACACTCCGTCATGCTGGCCTGGACCGCCAGTAGTTCCGTTGTGTCCGGATACAACGTGTATCGATCGAGCGTGAGCGGCGGCCCCTACACAAAATTAAATACCGCGTTGGATACAGCGGTCAGCTACACGGACTCGACTGTTGTGGGAGGAAACACGTATTTCTACGTCGCAACATCGGTCAATGCCAGTGGTGAGGAGAGCGCCGACTCCAGCGAGGCTTCCGCCGCGGTTCCCACGCCCTAAGGGCGGGGACTAAGGAGGAGGCGGATCCAAAAATTGGAGAGGAAAAATTCCTTCATTAACATGCGCCATCCCCGTTGAGCACAGCCCGGGGAGTCACGAGTAGAATTTTCAGGTCGAGCCACAGCGACCAGCTCCGGCAATATGTCAAATCCAGCCGGACCATTTCATCGAACCGTGTCCGGTTACGGCCGCTCACTTGCCACAAACCGGTCACGCCGGGCTTCACTTCCAGGATTCTTCGCCGGTGCCAGACATCGTAAACTTCGAACTCGTAAGGAACCGGCGGACGAGGGCCGACGAGCGACATCTCGCCGCGCACGACGTTCCAGAACTGAGGAAGCTCGTCCAGGCTGGCCTTCCTGAGGAATCGGCCAATTAAAGTCACCCGCGGATCTTTTGTAAGTTTGTAAACAGGTTTATCCGAGTTCCCGGACTTGTCCAATCCATCTTCTCCCGCGATGAATTGCTGCACGTATTCTTGATGGATCCTGGGATCGTTGTTTATGTACATGGTGCGGAATTTCAGGCACTTGAAACGCGCGCCAAACTGGCCGAGGCGTTCCTGTTTAAAAATGACCGGGCCCTTGGAGGTTAGCTTGATCAGCGCGGCAATCGCCGCAAGGACCGGAGACAATGCAAGCAGCAGCGCAGTGCTGCCGGTGATATCGATAGCGCGCTTGATGACCAAAGGCAGCCGCTTTCGCGAAACTTTCCTGTTGAGATCGGGGTAAAGCTTGAAATCCGCCAGCCAGCCGGACTCCGTTTTGTCCCAATGTTCAGGGAAGAGATGCACCGTAATGGCGATCCGGTCCGCAAAATCCTGGCCCAGATGCTTGACGAGCGCCGTTTCTATTTTGGCGCGGAGCGTCTCTCCAATCGGGCGCTTTCCGACAGGATTCACCTCCGTGAAAATGACTCCCAGGATGCCGTCATGCTCGTACCAACCAATCGGGTCGGTCTCGCGCTTGGTAGCAAGAATGACCTGAACTGCTTGTCTAAGAATTCCCGCTGTCGCGCCATTTTCTGAATTCGCGTCGAGAAGCATCAGGACAAATGGTTTGCGAGAGCGCTCCGCGCGCCGTCGCTCCAGCGTGAGCACTGAATGGAATGTGCTCTCGGCCAGTATAGTCTCTTCCTGCGGGTTACGATCGACCCGGAGGGAATCCTTCGGGCTGGAAACCTTGGTAGTTGCCTGCTTTGCTGGAGGTGCAATCTTTAGGTAGATGTAGCCCATTTTTGCTCCTGCCAGATTCCTCATCTGGGGAGGTTCCCCTTCCTCACCCTCAGGGACATTGAGCTATACGGCAAAAAAATCGGTGCACCGCTCGAGGCGGTGGCAAGCTGCGGGCATGCCAGTACTTCCATTACTTCAGCCCACACTCGGTTTCACCACACATGATCGCAATCAGCCTGCCAAAGGAAATCCAGACGTCCGATTTCCATGATTCTTCATTAGCTTGCAAGTCATTGCAAATGTGTGAGTTATGAGATCGTGAAGACATTGGCAATTCTCGGTCTTGGATCAGGTTTATGAATTAGCCGGATAAGGGAAAAGTGTTGCGCAGTTGTTCCATTGGGCTTCCGAGTGGCGAAGAGACCCAAGCCCATGGTTCCGATCGCTCGTTTTGGCGGGAAGACTCGGAGTTCACCCGGAGCGATGATGGCCATGAGCGAATCTGGGCGAATCAGGTGTCTTATCATCGGTGCTTTCAACGAACCTTGCGACGGTCGTGGCGGTGAGAACCGAACTCGACAAAGGCGGAAAGACGCACTCGGATGGAAGCCGGCAACGGACCGGAGGGATTGACTACTCTGGAAAAGCCCCGATTGATGTTAACTGTATAAGTATATACTTTAACAGTAAACAGTCGTGTGGCGCGGGCTTCAGAGGTTGCGGAAAATGTCCCTCGTTGTCATTCTGAGCGAGGCGAAGAATCTCTCTTTGGACTAAATCCAGGAAAAGTTTCTTCGCCTCGCTCAGAATGCCACGGGAGAAGTGTTTTTTTCGCGACCGGTGTGGTTTTAGCGATGTCGAAGTCTAAACCCACCGACTCCGAACCCTGTGCTACTACCCCTGACCGCGACCATTAAAATGGAAATCACGGCTAAGTCGAGCACTAACGGGGAGTATCGAATTGGAACAAATTGACGATCTCCAGGTTCACACAAATCGGTCATAGGAGCAAAATATAAAAGCTAGGTTCAGATCCCAGTGGTTCTTGGGCATCGACCGAAAAATACTGTCTTACACAAGGTGGGTTCAGAGGCGTACTGGTTTTTCCCATCCATGACTTGCATCGTTGAAGGGTGTTGGATTTGCCCTTCTATCTTGAAATGGGGCGGTCCATATGTGTGGCATTCTCGCAATTCTTAACCTAGGCCGGGTTCGCTCAAATAACGGGGAACTACGAAACCAGGCCCTGTCCATGGTCAAGAAAATCCGCCATCGGGGACCCGACTGGAGCGGCAGTTACAGCGACGAGCGGGCCTTGATCTTGCACGAGCGGCTCTCGATCGTGGACGTGGAGCATGGCGCGCAGCCTTTGATCGATCGTCAAAACGGCAATGTCCTCGCCGTAAACGGTGAGATTTATAACCACAAGGATTTACGAGAGCAGTTAAAGCAACCCCACGATTTCCAAACGGCGTCGGATTGCGAAGTGCTGCTGTACCTTTACGCCGAAGAGCACCCCAGGCAATTTCTAAATCGCGTAAACGGGATATTTGCCTTTGTGCTGTACGACCCCACAGGCAATACCTTTCTGATCGCGCGCGATCCGATTGGGATTAATCCACTCTATGTGGGTTGGGACCGACACGAAAACCTATACGTCGCCTCCGAGATGAAGGCTCTGGCAGGGGTTTGCGAACGTATCCAGGAATTTCCACCAGGACACTACTACCTGGGTCATGAAGCGGAAAAGGGATTTCAGAAGTACTACGAGCCCAAATGGGCTGAGCCAGGTTTTTACCCCACCGACCCTTACGATCCAGCCCGCTTGCGGACTGCCCTGGAAGCCGCCGTTCACCGTCAGCTGATGAGCGATGTTCCATACGGAGTTCTAATTTCCGGGGGGATCGATTCCTCGATCGTTGCGGCGGTCGCCGCAAAGTACAGCGCCAGGCGCGTGGACGAGAACGATCTGAGCCCGGCGTGGTGGCCGCGATTGCACTCGTTCGCCATCGGCCTGAAAGGCGCGCCGGATCTGCTGCCTGCAAAAACCGTGGCCGAGCACATCGGCTCGGTCCATCATGAAATTCACTTCACAGTGCAGGAGGGGCTCGACGCCCTATCGGACGTCATTTATCAGTTGGAGTCCTTCGACATTACGAGCATTCGAGCAACCACGCCCATGTACCTGCTCATGCGAAAGATCAGGACGATGGGTATCAAAATGATTCTGTCAGGCGAAGGGGCGGACGAGATTTTCGGAGGCTATCTCTACTTTCACAAAGCTCCGAACGGCAGGGAGTTGCACGAGGAAACCGTTCGCAAACTCCAAAAGCTGCACCTCTACGACTGTGCCCGCGCAAATAAAGCGAGTGCTGCGTGGGGTGTTGAAGCCCGCGTGCCTTTTCTGGACCGGGAATTTTTGGATGTCGCCATGATGCTCGATCCCGAGGTCAAGCTGCCCAGAAACGCCAGGCATTCCCGCCCCATCGAGAAGTGGCCGCTTCGCAAAGCGTTTGAAGGCTATCTTCCTGACTCGATCTTGTGGCGTCAGAAGGAGCAATTTTCAGACGGCGTTGGGTACAGCTGGATCAACGGACTGAAGGCCACGGCGGAGCGTGAAATCACGGATGGAATGATGCGTGGCGCGGCGGAGCGTTTCCCCGTGAAGACTCCCACGACAAAGGAAGCCTACTTCTACCGCCAGATTTTCGAGACCCATTTCCCCTGGGCAACCGCCATCAATTGCGTGCCCTGGGAGCGCAGCGTTGCTTGCAGCACGGAAACGGCGCTCAAGTGGGACGCGGCCTTCCAAAACAACGTGGATCCTTCGGGGCGAGCCGTCATGGATGTGCATGACGAAGCGTATCAGCTGCCCGAACTTTCGATTAAGTCGACGGAAAAATAATCGATCGAACTTGGAGCGCCGTCGTATACCACAGCGCCGACGTAGCCTTCAGCCGGACGATAGGCAACCAGATTCCAGCAGGGTTCCACGCCACCCAGGAATTGAGCAGGCCGATCGGGTGAAAGGCTCACGGCAAAACTGTCGAGCGGAATCCGCAATCCCATTCCGCGAGCTTTCAAATAGGCTTCCTTTCGCGTCCAGCAATTGAAAAATCCTTGGTCTCTTATTTTCGGCGGTAGCGATTGCAAATCGTCGACTTCCTGGGCCGCAAAATATCGCCTGGCAATATCCTCTTCGGCGTAATCCGGCCGTACAAGCTCCACGTCAATCCCAAGATTTCGCTCGGTTGCGAAGGCATAGACGGCAAGGCCCGATGAGTGCGAAAGGTTAAAACAAAGTCCCGTCGAACCGTTCGCCGGCGAAAGAAAGGGCTTCCCCTGCGGCCCATAGGAAAACTCCAAGTCCGCCGCAGTTCGACGGAGATACCCGCCGACCAACTCGCGAAGTACGCCACGCGCGGAGATGAAACGGTTTTTGTCCCGCTGGAAATGAAATCGATTTGCCCGGGCCTTTTCTTCCCGCGACAGCGTCGCTTCCAATTGCAGGAGATCGCGCGGTTCGCGATCGAGCACGGCGCTCCAAACGTGGATTCGGTCACCGAGTTGTTCAATTTCAACTGAGGGTATTCGCCGCACAGCGCCCCTTTAGGACAGCAGCCAGAGCTTCGGCCCAGAAGTTCCTTAAACGGCCACAGATCGCACGAGCATCGCATCCTGATCGGCACTTGCACGATACGAAACATGGAACATCGATCGATGCCTAGCGTTCTCGCGATATTCTACTGGCTGGGCTACCATTTTGGCATTATGTCCAACAATGAATCTCCGTGGATGAACGATGAGCTGCGGATGTTCCGCAAGACCGTCCGTCAGTTCATACAAGAGGAATTCTTGCCTCGCCAGGCCCAGTGGCGCAAGCAGCACCGTCCCGACGCCGACGCTTGGACGCTGGCGGGCCAAACTGGCCTCCTGCTTCCCGATGTGCCTGAGGAATTCGGCGGCGGCGGTGGCACCTTCGCCCACCAGGCCATCGTGACCGAAGAACTCGCGCTGGCGGGAGTGAATTTCGGCTGCGGCGTTCAGAGTATCGTGTCGCACTACATCCTCAGTTACGGGAGCAAAGCGCAAAAGCAGAAGTGGCTCCCTAAAATGGCGTCGGGGGAGCTCGTGGGAGCGATCGCGATGACGGAACCCGCGGCCGGTTCTGACGTGCAAGCGATTAAGACCTCAGCTCGCCGCGACGGCGACGAGTACGTCATCAACGGATCGAAGACATTCATTACCAATGGCTGGCATGCCGGCCTGGTTTGTGTGGCTGCAAAGACCGATCCCAAGGCGGCAGGCGCAAAGGGTCTCTCGATGATCGTAGTCGAGACGAAAGACCTTCCAGGCTTTCGCGTTGGGAATTCGCTGGAAAAGGTGGGCATGCATGAGATCGACACGTGCGAACTTTTCTTTGACGACGTTCAAGTTCCAGTCGCGAATCTTTTAGGAACGACTGAAGGATCGGGCTTTCCGCAGATGATGGAGCAATTGCGCTACGAGCGCCTGATGATCGGCGTCGGCGCGATCGCTACCTCGGAACGCGCCGTGGCCATCGCCACAAAATACGCCAAGGAGCGCGTCGCGTTCGGTAAGCCCCTTCTCGAGTTTCAAAATGCGCGGTTCAAACTGGCGCAGTGCAAGACCGATGCTGAGATTGGCCGGGTGTTCGTCGATGACTGTATCCAGCGAATTATCGCCGGTAAGCTGGACGCTACGACCGCAGCCATGGCGAAGTATTGGCTGACGGAGTCCCAGTGCCGCATCGTCGATGAATGCGTTCAATTGCACGGCGGTTATGGCTATATGTCGGAATATCCCATCGCCCAGATGTGGCTGGACAGCCGCGTCCAGCGTATTTACGCCGGCACCAATGAAATCATGCTGGAAGTGATCGGCTGGTCGCTCTGAGGTTCCTTGCGGGCTAATTTGAGCGGGCGGAGTTTATGACTGTAAGAGAATCGCTTTGTTCGGGTTTCGCGAACGCCATCTGTACTAGGAATTGTGCCTTTTACTTGTCTTTAATCAATATCCTGCCTTAACACGCGCCACCACCGTTAAGCACCGCACGCGGAGTCGCTAGAAGAATTTTGATGTCAAGCCACAACGACCAACTTTGGCAATATTGCAGATCCAGTCGGACCATTTCATCGAATCTGGTGCGATTGCGGCCGCTCACTTGCCAGAGGCCCGTCACGCCAGGCTTTACTTCCAATACTCTTCGCCGATGCCAGATGTCGTAGACTTCGAATTCATACGGAACCGGCGGACGCGGGCCTACCAGAGACATTTCGCCGCGCAAGACGTTCCAGAACTGGGGAAGCTCGTCCAGGCTCGTCTTCCGGAGTATGGATCCGATTGGAGTCACCCGTGGATCCTTGGTCAGCTTGTATACGGGCTTTTCAGCCTTTTCCGAGTTGTCCAGTCCATCCTTACCGGCGATATATTGCTGCACATATTCCTGGTGAATCTTGGGATCGTTATTCGAGTACATCGTGCGGAATTTCTTGACCTTAAAGCGAGCCCCTCGGTGGCCCAGCCGCTCCTGTTCGTAAATTACCGGGCCCTCGGATGTCAGCTTGATGATTGCCGCAATCGCCGCGAGCATGGGAGACAAAACGAATAGCAATGCTCCGCTCCCTGCGATGTCGATTAGGCGCTTGATAGCGAGAGGCAGACGCTTCCGGGAAACCTTCCTTTTAAGGTCGGGGTATAGCTTGGAATCCGACACCCAGCCTGCGTGATCCTTGTCCCAGGCCTCCGGAAACACATGCAGGGAAATGGCAATCTTTGCCGCGTTTTCCCGGCCCATATGTTTGACGAATGCTGTTTCGAACTTGATACGGAGGACCTCGGTGATCGGCTGGTTTACCTCAATGTTAACTTCCGTGAAGATAACCCCCAAGATCGAATCTTCCTTGTACCAACCGACCAGATCGGTCTCTCGACTGGAAGCGAGCGAGATGTCAACCGCCTGTCTCAGGATTCCCGCCGCCGCGCCATTTTCCAGATTCGCATCGACCAGCATCAGGACAAAAGGTTTTCGGGACCGCTCCGCACGGCGACGCTCAAGTGTCAGCATCGAGTGAAAGACACTCTCTGTGAGCATAGCCTGATTTTGCGATGCGGCCATGTCGAGCTGGCGCGAATAGTTCGATCCGGACGGCTTGGGAGATCCCTTGTCAGCCGGGGGTGCAACTCTAGAATAGCTGTTTGCCATTTTGCGCTCCTGCCAGATTCGGACTAGGGTGGACGCTTCCGTCCTCGACCCGGGCACAAAGAGCTTCCTTTCAGTAAGTTGAGCGATTTCTATTCATGCTTCTTCGACGTGTGAATTTATAAGTCCTTTAAATCTAGAAACTTGACAAATATGACCGCAGTTTCAGCCACCCACTGCGGGCATGCCGGTAGAAACGCTGAAGTCGATTTGCGACTAATGGTAGGCAAACAGGCTGCCAGACATGTCTTGGACGCGAGGAAACCCTGGGTACGTTTTGCCTTCTTAAATTGCTGAAAATAAGCATTTTACAATTCACTAACGGCGATGTGAAACAGTCGAGTCTCACTCACTGCTCCGATTCGGGCCAAGAAAGTGAAAAACATTGCTCTGATGTTGAAGAGGGTTTCCGAGAGACGCACCGTGCGCCGGCGGCCTGATGTTTCATGTGAGGCCGGGCGTGAACTCTTACCGAGTATTGATCGCGCACTCCGGCGGACCTTCGGACAACGGATGCTGAAACGCTGCGACCGGGCGCTTGTTGAGATCGGAGGGTAACGCAGACGATATGACGCGGGCGGTAGGCCGAGGACGGCGATTCTTTAGGTGTCGGCGGCCTCCGATTCCAGGATAGGCTGTTTTTTATCCGCCGTCCGTACTTGCTGGCAGCGTTCGGTCTTCTATTGCCCGTCCATGACTATGTATATTCCGAATGTAAATACCCCTCCGATACCGGTTCATTTGCTTAGAGACAATCGCACCAAACTCAAGAATGCCGCCCCAGAACAATTCCACGGCCCGCGGGTTCTTGCGTGCTATTTTATAAAAAATACTTCCGACGCCGATTTTGCATTCAAGCATAATGTGGGACCGTGCATCGAGAAAGTGATCGTGGAAAACGGCAACGTCGACGCTAACCGAACGTGTCGTCACCTTCAAGCTTCACGGAAAGCGAATCGCTGTCGAGAAAGCGATGGGAGAAAGTATTGGACACGCATACGCCCGCGGCGAGAAGATCACAAGCAAATCTGCAAACAAATAACGGAGAGGGGAACTGATGCCATACGCTACCGAGGAAAATCTGACGGATCTCGCTCTGAAACAGTGGGAGGCTTGCTGCTCACCGCGCCTGCGGCAAATCATGCAGGCTCTCATCAAGCATCTGCATGGATTTGTGCGCGACGTGGACCTGAAAGAAGAGGAATGGCTGGCCGCCATGATCTGGCTTGCGCGGACTGGAAAAATGAGCACGGAAAAGCGCAACGAATTCATCCTCTTTTCCGATGTGCTTGGCGTCAGCATGCTGGTCGATGCTGTGAATCACCGTTTTCCGTCTGGAGCCACGCCGTCCACAGTGATGGGGCCGTTCCATATCGAAGATTCTCCGGAGATGCCAATGGGTTCCAACATGGCTCAGGGCTATGGCGGTGAGCCTTGCTTTCTGGTCGGCACGGTCCGTGACCTCGAGGGACAGCCCGTCGAGGGGGCGCAGCTCGATATCTGGCAGGCTGACGCCGAAGGATTGTACGAAGCTCAGTTGGGAAAGGAAGAACCTTATTTGCGCGCTATTTTTCACACCGGGCCGGACGGCAAGTACGTGATTCGCACCGTTGCGCCGCCAGGTTATTCCATTCCCATG
This sequence comes from Candidatus Acidiferrales bacterium, assembly GCA_050014735.1. Lineage (GTDB taxonomy): Bacteria > Acidobacteriota > Terriglobia > Acidiferrales > UBA7541 > Palsa-360. Next base: position 43,526 of record JBEKCU010000001.1, read on the forward strand.
GACGGCACGGTAGGTGAGCTCTTGAAGCAAACGGATATCTCCCACTACCGGCCCGCGCACATTCACTTTCTTATTTCCGCGCCCGGATACCATACGCTCGTCACTCACTTATTCAAGAAGGATACCCGGTACATCGAGTCCGATGTTGTGTTTGGGGTGAAGGAAGCGTTGATTGCGGAGTTTAAACAGCAGCCGGCGGGCGAAACTCCCACGGGGGAGATTTCCTCAAAACCATTCCTGGTTGTGAAATACGATTTCACGCTGAGCAAATCGAAGAGCTGAAGCGCGCGAGGGCCGTCCCGTGGCGCCGGCGGTTTTTGCCCGAGCCTTGGAGCATAACCCCGCCGGCGCTACGGAGATCTCAACGTTCGCTCCTGCTTGTGAACTGAGGCTCTCCGATCTTGCCGGGAAATTATGCTAGATGCTTTGACATCAGGATGAAATGAACGGGCATCTTGGTGGGCACGGGATCGTCATACACTGCGGTGCCCGTTTGGACGTATCCCAACCGCTGGTAGAGCGCCAGAAGTTCCGTGCGAACATCGACGATCTTCAGGTCGCTGAACCGGCAACCTGCGTCCCGGAAATATTTTTCTGACGCCGCGATAAGTTGACGGCCCACTCCGATTCGTTGGCGTGCCGGCTCGACCGACAGCATTCCGAAGTAGCCACGCTCACCGCGCAGCTCCAGATAAATGCAGGCCACAAGATTCGGTCCGTCTTCCGCGAGGAGGAATTTTCCAATGTTCATCAGGCGGCGGACCGTTTCTGGATTAGTGCGATCCCGCTCGATAAAGAACTGTTCAACGATAAACGCGGTGTTGATCAGCTGGGCCACGGCGTCCGCGTCAGCGGCCGTGGCATCTCTAAAAGAAATCATGGAGTCGCCCATGATAACAATTTCGAGCGAAGGTTTCCTGCCCGTTCGAAGCTCTCGGCGCAACCATTCCTGCCCGCATGGGTTCCTATAGATGTCCGAATTTTACCCCGATTATGGAACCTATACTGTGTGCGCAGGGAATATAAACGGGGCTAAATAACACAGGACATTGAAGAAATGCCGTGTCCTGGTATTGGTTAGAAAAGTGTATTTTGCGAGGGAGGATTTTACCGATGTTACTGAAATGGAAGCATTTCCAGTTTTTTGCCCTGTTGCTGACGATGACTTTGTTAGCTATCGGCGCCTCGGCCGCCCAAAACCAGGGTGGCGGACCGGGAGGCCCGAGGGGAGAAGGTGGACGTCGTGGACCGATGTCCCCCGACGATCGGCTGAAACAAATGACCAAGGATTTCGATCTGACAGCCGACCAGCAGGCGAAAATCAAGCCGGTCCTGGTGGATCAGCAAAAACAGATGGAAGATCTGCGAAATAATTCGAGTGGCGACCGCCAATCGATGCGCGGGCAGATGATGAAAATCCAACAGGACGCCAACGATAAGATTCGCGCTCTGCTCGATGACAAACAAAAGGACAAGTTCGACCAGATGGAGAAGGACCGCCAGGACAGAATGCAGAACCGCCGTGGCGGTCCGGGTGGTCCCGGCGGGGACAATCAGGGTGGTCCACCGCCTCAGAATTAACTTGGATTGAAGTTCACTTAACTCCACACGACTAGAAGCGTCAATTAACCGGCCGTCGTCTATCTGAGGCGGCCGTTATTTTTAAAGCGCCCTACACCGAGACCTCCGCAGATTGCTCGTAACCAAACTCCCCGCTCTTGATACAATCCACGCGCACTGTCAGGGACTCTACCCGAACGTAACGAATCGCCTCGGGCTGGCGTAGGGGCACGGTTCACCGTGAACGCTCACCGTGAACGGCATGCCGTTCACGGAGAACGTTTTCAGTGAACCGTGCCCTCCGATCTGTTACCTAGGCTTTTGGAATCGAATAGAAAACACTGAAACCAAATATTGCAGAGCGAACACGGAGCGCGAATATTTTCCCCATGAATATATACAAGATTGCAGTGATTGCAGGCGATGGAATCGGGAAAGAAGTCGTACCCGAAGGCTTGCGCGTCCTCGATGCAGCTGCGCAGCGTTTCGGCATGAATTTATACTATAAGCATTTCGATTGGAGCTGTGAAACTTACATCAAGACGGGAAAAATGATGCCCGACGACGGGCTCGATCAACTTCGTCCGTTTGACGCAATTTTTCTGGGCGCGGTAGGCTATCCGGGAGTTCCCGATCACATCTCGCTGTGGGGTTTGCTGATTCCGATCCGCCGCAGCTTTCAGCAGTATGTGAATCTGAGGCCAGTGCGGTTGCTCAGAGGCGTCGAAACGCCGCTCAAGAATCGAGAGCCTGGGGAAATCGATTTTTGCGTTGTCCGTGAAAACAACGAAGGCGAATATTCCGACGTAGGAGGCCGGATCTTTAACGGCACCGAAGATGAGCTCGCGATGCAGCAAACCATCTTCACCCGGCGCGGCGTGGACCGGATTCTCCGGTATGCGTTCGAACTTGCGCGGACCAGGAAATCGCACGTCACTTCGGCGACCAAGTCCAACGGCATCATTTACACCATGCCGTTTTGGGATGAACGTTTTCGCGCCATCGGCGCTGAATTTCCGGACGTGCGAACCGACCAATATCACATCGACATTCTCACGGCCCATTTTGTGCGCCATCCAGATTGGTTCGATGTGGTCGTGGGATCCAATTTGTTCGGTGACATTCTGTCCGATTTGGGGCCGGCGGTTGCAGGCTCGATCGGGATTGCGCCGTCGGCAAACTTGAATCCGCAAAAGAAATATCCGTCCATGTTCGAGCCGGTGCATGGATCCGCGCCGGATATCGCCGGAAAAGGTATCGCGAATCCGATCGGGCAAATCTGGTCAGGAGCGATGATGCTCCGTCATTTTGGCGAAAACCAGGCAGCCGACGCGATCGAACGCGCCATCGAAGAGGTTCTGGCCACTCCTGAATATCGCACGCCGGATGTTGGCGGCAAGGCTACGACCGAATCGGCCGGGAAAGCGATCGCCGGCAAGCTAAGCGTTTAGTCCATCTCAGCGGCGTATAGCTCGTATGGTTTTGTTTCACGTGACACATTCTGTGGCTCCGAAATGACACTTTTTGACGGCGCTGCTTCGTTCGAACCCTGGATATTTCGCCCGATTATCTCGGGAAGAATTCGCCAGGCTTGTTAAGCCTCTCCGCACCATTGCGTTAGCCTACCTGTACGAAAACTGTCCCTCCTCGTTTGGTGATTGGTGCGAAGGGTGCAAATTACCAGGGCAGAGGGCGAGTCATGCAAACTAAGAAGGAAGGTTATTCTTTTGGAGAGCGAATGCTGGTTGTGGCGATCCTTGTCCTGGTCTCCGTAATTGCTCTGAACAATGTGTTGCAAACCGTGAAAAGTTCGGAAGAACGCACGATGAATGCAGCCTCCGTTGAATATAGCGCGGTCAGAAAGATGTATGCGGACACACCCTCCACCGCCCCTCAGACTACAATCCAAGCTTCAGCAATGCAGTCTGAAACTTATCCCAGCGCCTCAACAAAGTAGCCGAGTCACTTTCGAATTCGCGTGATCGCGCCGATAATAATATTCTTCGCAGCTTAAAACCTGGTCCGGTTGGGTCATTTCGAGCGCAGCGCCGGTGGCGAAGCAGTCTTGCAGCGCGTCTGACCGGTGGTTGCCGTTTTTTGTCGAAGCGCAAGAGCCGCCGGTGGGACGCTGCCAGCCCGGGGGGCAACGCCCCGGGCAGAGAGTCCGAATCGATGTTGCTCTGCAAGGGCGGAGGTGTCCTGCGCCCATTCAGGGCGCCAAACGGTCGGTTGATGCCGGAACCCAGGGCGTTGCCCTCGTCTAGCTTTCGCCGGCGCTTTCAGCGCCGTAAGATGGCGATTCATTTTCGTGAACTTCCTAAGGCTCACTCCGTAAATCATTCGCTTCGCCCTCGGCGCGGGCAGTTACGGCGTGACTTCCAGCAACTCCAACATATTTCCCTCCGTCCGCTATTTGAATTGCTTCCCCGCATTCACAACGGTAAAGTGAACTGGCTTGCGTATTCCGTGGGCTGGGATGCCCGCCACGTCTCATGAACCGGGGTTTGCTACATCCATGCGCCGATTTCTTTGCAACACAGCGCTGCTTGCCCTCGCGGCTTTACTGGTGCCGGCGATGACGAACGGCAACGTGTTCGCGCAGGATCGTGGCCAGGGCCGGTCGATGGTGATTTCGCAGTCCGGGATTGTCGCGTCGGAATCTCCACTGGCGTCGAAAGCCGGTGCGGCGATTCTGGAGCGCGGAGGCAACGCTGTGGACGCGGCTATTGCTGCGCACGCTGTGATGACGGTTGTCGCACCGATGTGGAATGGCATTGGAGGCGATCTCTTCGCGATTGTGTACGACGCGAAGAGCGGAAAATATTATGGATTGAACGCGAGCGGCTGGGCTCCCGCGGGACAATCGATCGAGCGGCTTCACAAGATGGGGATGCGCGAGATGCCCGCACACGGCATCGAATCCGCCACTGTCCCCGGTGCCGTCGATGGATGGCAAAAGCTTCTCGACCGGTTTGGAAAAAAGAAGCTCAACGAAGTTCTCACGCCGGCAATTCAAGTCGCCGAAAACGGGTATGCCGTTACGGAGTGGATAGCGGTGCACTTCGCAGCCGATGTGGATTTGCTGCGCAATAGTGGAGTAGCCGCGCGGACATTCTTGATCTCTGACCGCGCACCGCGAATGGGCGAAGTGGTTCGCAATCCCGAACTGGCCAAATCATTGCGGCAGATCGCCCAGGGCGGGCGTGACGCTTTTTATCGCGGAGATATCACCAAACGCCTGTTGGAGCTTTCCGCGCAACATGGCGGCGCGTTCACGGCGAAGGATTTCTCGGATTATTCCAGCGAATGGGTCGAGCCCATCTCGACGACCTACCGCGGTTGGACCGTCCTCGAACTGCCTCCCAATTTACAGGGCATCGGCGCACTGGAGATGCTCAACATTATGGAGCAGTTCGATCTCCACCAGTTCGGGCTCAATTCCACGCGGGCATTGCACGTCCAGATCGAAGCGAAAAAACTGGCCTACGCCGATGTCATCCGATACATCGGAGATCCAAGAACATCGAAGTTGCCTGTCAAAGGGATGCTCTCAAAGGATTATGCCGCCGAGCGCGCAAAGCTGATCTCCATGGATCATGCCAATTGCGATGTCGGTCCAGGCACTCCCGTTCCCGATGCGGGCGACACAACCTATCTGAGCATCGTCGATCGAGACGGGAACATGGTTTCGTTGATTCAGTCGATCTACGAGGAATTCGGTTCGGGCTTGGTGGCGGATGGCACCGGGTTCGCTCTCCATAACAGGGGAGCGTTGTTCAGCCTCGATCCTGCCTCTCCGAATGCAATCGCCGGGCACAAGCGTCCGCTGCACACGATTATTCCAGCGTTCATGGAGAAGGACCAAGTCCGCATCGCGTTCGGCATTATGGGCGGGTGGAATCAGGCGCAGGCTCACGCGCAATTCGTTTCGCACGTCGTGGACTTCAATCAGAATATACAGGCGGCGCTGGAAACGGCGCGCTTCACCAAATTGAGCTTCGCGGGATGCGACGTGCAGCTCGAAAACCGCATTCCGGGAAACGCGCGGGCTGAACTCGAAGCCAAAGGCCACAAGCTCACGATGCACAACGGATTTTCGGACGTGTTCGGAGGCGGCCAAGCTGTGATGCGCGATTACGCAACAGGTGTGAATTATGGGGCGTCCGACCCGCGCAAGGACGGCGCGGCGATTCCTGAATTGACGATTGCGAATTGGCAGTAGGACAGGCTTTTTATCCCGAGGCGAGCCGAGGGATAAAAAGCCTGTTCTAACTACGCCTTCTGCAACGTTTCCAGAACTTCTCCGGTGGCTTTTTCCACGTCGGCATGGAGACTGTTGCCATGGGCGTCCATCGTCACGATGGCCGCGAAGTTCTTCACGCGAAGATGCCACATCGCCTCGGGAATTCCGAATTCCATCAGCTCAACGCCCAGCACTTTTTCCACCGTGCGCGCATAGTACTGCGCGGCGCCGCCGATGCCGTTCAGATACACAGCGCCAAATTCCTTCAACGCGGCCAAGGTCTTCGCGCCCATGCCACCTTTGCCGATCACGGCGCGCACGCCATATTTCTTGATGACATCGGCCTGATAAGGTTCTTCGCGAATGCTAGTCGTTGGGCCAGCGGCCTTCACCACCCACTGGTCGCCCTGCTTCAACATCACGGGCCCGCAGTGGTACAGGACGGAGCCGTTCATATCGACCGGCGGCGGATTCTTCATCAGGTAGGCGTGCACGTTATCGCGGCCGGTAAACATCTCGCCGTTGATGAGCACCAGGTCGCCCACTTTGAGAGATCGCACCTGCGCTTCAGTGAGTGGCGCGGTCAATATCACTTCACGCCCCGTCAGCGTGAATCCTGAACCGCGCGCCATGCGTTCCACAGGCCGTGACGGATCGCGGTAGAGCCACTCAGTGATTGCGCCCGTGGCGGCGTCCAGACGCACGCCCAGCCTGCGGAACGCCCAACAGTCATACGCCACCGAAACGAAGAAGCTCGCCGGCAAGCGATTCGCCGCCGTAATCTTGCAGCCGATGAGCGATGATTTTCCCCCAAAGCCCATCGCGCCCACGCCCAGCTTGTTCGCTTCTTCCATGATCTCCGCCTCCAGCTTGGCCAGCGTGGGGTTTGGATTCACGTCGTCGAGAGTACGAAAGAGTTGCATTTTCGCGAGGTCGTAGCCGTGTGCGCGGTCGCTGCCGATGCACACGCCGACGGCGCCGGGCGCGCAGCCCTGTCCTTGCGCTTGCCACACGGCGTGCAGGATGCATTTGCGGACGCCTTCCAGATTGCGGTCCGCGCGGCCCATGTGATCGAGAGTACAGGGCACGGAATATTGAATGTTCTTGTTTTCGCAGCCGCCGCCCTTGAGGATTAGCTTCACTTCGACGTCATCGTTTTCCCATTGTTCAAAATGGATGACCGGAGTTTCCTCGCCAAGATTATTGCCGCTGTTCTTCCCCGTCAGCGAATCCACGGAGTTGGGACGCAGCTTGCCGAGCTTGGTCGCTTCAGCAACTGCTTCGAGGATCGCTTTCTTGATGCGGATCTGGTTCACGCCCACGGGGGTGTGAACGACGAACGTGGGCATTCCCGTGTCCTGGCAAATCGGCCCCGAGTCGTCGGCAGCCATATCCACGTTGGATAAAATAATGTCCAGCGCTTGCGAAGACTGGGTGTGCGGCGTTTCGTTATCGGCCGCAATCGACATCGCGGCGCGCACGTCCGGCGGAAGATTGGTGGACGTCTGCGTAATCAATTCGAGAAGGCTACCGGCAAGGAATTCCATTTCACTACCTCCCAAATCAATTATTTTACACTCGTTGAGCTCGGTTGAGTGGGACGAAGATTCGATTGCGATTGTCTTGTGTCGCCTGGGAACGGTTTTACGCTCCGACTACAAATTGCGCTCGGAGGCGCGAGCGGGCAAGGCATGTCGTGCCCCCGCGGAGCAGCCCGAGAACCATTAGTCGTGTATTGGCTTGGGCTTAAAATTCGTATAGTTTCGCGGGATTGTCGACCAGAATCGTTTTGCGCATCGCGGCTTCCGGCGCCCAGACTGGCAGTTGATTGAATATGCGACCGTCGTCCACCTGATACGGCGGAGTGACTTCGGTATATTTGCGGCCCGGAATCGAGCCAGGGGCGGGATGCGGCCAATCGCTGCCCCACAACATGCGTTGCGCATTGGCGGCGATTAAAGCCTTCGCAAGTGGGGCGACGTCGGGATAATCGGGCGCAAGCTTCGAGCTACGATACGGCGCGGAAATTTTAACGTAGGCGTGGCCGGAATGAACCAGATTCAACAGCGTATCGAAGCCGGGCTGCTCGACGCCAAGCGGTCCCTGCGCACCTCCAAAATGGTCGAAGACAACCGGCATCGGGGCCGCCATCACCTGTTCCTTGATGGCCTCGATCACGGACAGCCGGGTGTACACCTGGATATGCCACTTGGGACGGTTCTTCATACGAGCCACGGCAGCCTGAAAAAGCTGGCGGCAGGCGTCGGGATCGACCTGCCCACCGGTTTCAAGATTGATCCTGATTCCGCGCATTCCCGCGCGATGCATGTCGTCCAGCGCGGATTCAGGCATCTTGTCATTGATCACGGCCACGCCGCGCGAGATCGGTCCCAGTTGCTTCAGCCCTAAAAGTGTGCGGGCGTTATCGGAGCCGTAAACGCTTGGTTGAACGAGAACCACGCGCTCGGTGTGGAGCGCCTTGTGCAGGGCGTTCATTTCCTCAACCGTAGCTGGCTCCGGGGTGTATTGGCGTGGAACTGCAAGCGGGAATTCCGATTGTTCGCCGAAAAGGTGAGTATGACAGTCAGTCGCGTGGGCAGGGACCTGGAAATTTACAGCGGTGGATGGCTGCGCAGCCTTGGCGAAGAGCGAGGCTCCGCCACGCACGAGAACGGCTGCTCCGGCAGCGATAGCGCCTTTCAGAATTTCACGTCGCGATTTCATGAGAGCCTCTTATGGTTTGTAATTTTCCGCGCGTACCGAATGTGGATACCCTATCATCATTCTTCCCGTGAAGCACGCAAAGCTCACCGAACTCAGTCCGATGACGCGCTATACTCCGTTTTGGCGAGTACGATTCCCTGCCATCCGACAACCAACGTTGCGGCAAGCCCACACAAAGCTGCGATAGAAAGCCATACGGCCGGCATCGCCGGGTTCCCAGTGATGTGAATCAGGTACGTCGAAATCGCAGGTGTAAAGCCGCCAAAAACGGCGGTCGCCAGACTGAAAGCGAGCGCGAACCCGGTTGTTCTTACTTCCAGCGGCATGATTTCCGCCAGGTAGGGAATCATCGCGCCATTGTAAAGGCCAAAAATGCAGGAGTACCAGAGTTCAACCATCAGCAAACGGCCAGTGGATGGCGCGCCAACCATCCAAAACATCGCGGGGTAAGCCGTGAGCAATGTCGCAACCGTTGTCAGGATCAGCATCGGCTTGCGCCCGAATTTATCGGATATGGTGCCCCCGATGGGCAGCCAGATGAAGTTCGACAGGCCCACAAACAGTGTCACGAGCAAGCTGGCTCGGTTTGTCAAGTGCAATTCCACCCGGCCGAATGTCGGCGTGTACGCGGTAATTAAATAGAAGCAAACCGTCGTCATCGTGGAAAGCATCATTCCCACGAAAATGATTTTCCAGTTCGATGCAAGCGAAGCAAGGATCTGCGAGACACCCGGACGGTGCTTGCGCGCGAGAAACACCTCGGTTTCGGCGAGAGACCTGCGCATCCAGAAAAGCAGCGGCACAATCAAGCAGCCAATCACGAACGGAACACGCCAGCCCCAAAGCGCCATGCTGTGCGCCGGCAATATCGAGCTGAGCGTCACTCCCAGCAGCGCCGCCGTGATCACCGCAATCTGCTGGCTGCCGGATTGCCACGAACAATAAAATCCCATGTTGCCAGGAGTCGCAATCTCCGCCAGATAAATTGAAACTCCGCCCAATTCGACCCCTGCGGAGAACCCTTGCAGCAAGCGGCCCAAAACAATGGTCACGGGCGCGGCTATCCCGATGCTCCTGAAGGGCGGCGTAAACGCAATCGCAGCAGTGCCCACTGCCATTAAAAGCAGCGTGAATATCAGCCCGGCGCGCCGGCCGTGCCGGTCGATATAAACTCCCAGGACAACCGCGCCTAACGGACGCATGAGGTAACCCGCGCCAAACGTT
>JBEKCU010000002.1:0-42297 GCA_050014735.1 Candidatus Acidiferrales bacterium
CCACTAGCTATGAAGTGGAAGGCGAATGGCGCGAGCCCTCCAAGAAATTCCGCACCACGATTTTCAGGGAATCCGCGCCGGATTTGACCAAGACCCTGCGCGATAAGCAGGTTCTGATTAACGTGAAGGAAGTGAATCGCGCCGACTGGGTCACGTTCCTGGTCAATGGCTTGCCGATCTTTTTGCTCGTGGCCTTCTGGATCTTCATGATGCGGCAGATGCAGGCCGGCGGAAATAAGGCGCTGAGCTTCGGCAAATCGCGCGCCCGGCTTCTGACAGCACAGCAGAAAAAAGCCACGTTCAAGGATGTTGCCGGCACGGACGAAGCGAAGGAAGAGCTGCAGGAAATTATCGAGTTCCTGAAAGACCCGCAGAAATTCCAGAAATTGGGCGGGCGCATTCCGAAGGGTGTTTTGCTCGTTGGCCCTCCAGGAACTGGAAAGACCCTGCTGGCGCGCGCCATCGCGGGTGAAGCGAACGTTCCGTTTTTCTCGATCTCCGGGTCCGATTTCGTTGAGATGTTTGTCGGCGTCGGCGCAAGCCGCGTGCGCGACCTGTTCGAACAGGGCAAGAAGAATGCGCCCTGCATTATTTTCATCGATGAAATCGACGCGGTCGGCCGCCATCGCGGCGCCGGTCTCGGCGGCGGCCACGATGAACGCGAACAGACGCTGAACGCTTTGCTGGTGGAGATGGATGGCTTCGAATCGAACGAAGGCGTCATCCTGATCGCCGCGACCAACCGACCGGACGTTCTCGATCCAGCGCTGCTTCGCCCCGGCCGTTTCGATCGCCGCGTTGTCGTCGCGCGTCCGGACATCAAGGGCCGCGAAGAAATTCTCCGCGTGCATACGCGGAAAGTTCCGCTGTCGGAAGACGTGAATCTCTCGGTCATCGCTCGCGGCACGCCGGGTTTTTCAGGCGCCGATCTGGCCAACCTGGTGAACGAGGCTGCCCTCTGGGCGGCGCGGCAAGGCCGCAAACTTGTTTTCATGGCCGACTTCGAGATGTCCAAGGACAAAGTCCTGATGGGCGTCGAGCGCAAGTCGATGATTCTTTCCGACGAAGAAAAGCGGAACACCGCGTATCACGAAGCCGGTCACGCATTGGTGGCGGCGATGACTCCCGGCACCGATCCGCTGCATAAGGTTACGATCATTCCGCGCGGCATGGCGCTAGGCCTGACGATGCAGCTTCCCATCGACGACAAACACACGTACACGAAGACGTATCTCGAGGGAACGCTCGTCGTGCTGATGGGTGGCCGCACCGCCGAGGAAATTTTCCTCGGGCACATTACCACCGGGGCAGGCAACGACATTGAACGCGCCACGGAAATCGCGCGCAAGATGGTCTGCGACTGGGGCATGAGTTCACTCGGGCCTCTGGCCTTCGGCAAAAAGGAAGAAGCCATCTTCCTGGGCCGCGAAATTGCGCAGCACCGCGACTACTCGGAAGACACGGCGATTCATATCGACCAGGAAGTGCGGCGCATTGTTACGGCAGGATACGAAGCCGCGCGAAATATTCTGGAGAACAACAAAGACACACTCGAGCGGATTGCGCAGGCGCTGCTGGAACGCGAAGTCCTCGATGCCGTGGAGTTGAAGCTGCTGCTTGAAAACAAGCCGCTGCCGGAAAAGGTGCGCCCCGCGCCGCCTTCACCACCGCAGCCAATCCCTGGGGCCGAACCGAAGCAAGCTCCGCGCCCGGAACTGCGCCCAGCGCCCGGATTCAGCAAGGGCTAGCCGAGTGCCGGTGGACTAGTAGTAGGACAGGCTTCAGCCTGTCTGTTTTGGATTCTTGTACGTGCGGGAATCAAACGAGACAGGCTGAAGCCCGTCCTACTTACCGCTGAGATTTCTTGCCCGACGCTACTTTCGCGTTGAATTCAGCCGATTTGCCCCGCGGCACGGTCAGCGAAACCCAGTTCGATCCCGCAAAATGTTTCGCGAGAAACACGATTTGTCCCACATGGTAGGCAGTGTGTGTAAGGTTCCTGTTGATGGCCTGCATCACCGAGTGAGCTTCTCCGCGAATGTAAATTGTGCGGCTGAGATCGGCTTCAGTCAGAGGCGCCAGCGCGTCAAATACGAGCTTCCAGTTCGATTCCCACATCGAGTTCAATTCTCCCCACGTCTTTGGAGCGGCTTCGAATTCCGCGTCGCGGTTGCGATCGGGTTTCTCGCCGTCGGCCGTGAGAAAATCGGTCCACCGCGAACGCATGTTTCCCGCGATGTGCTTCACGATGATAGCGATGGAATTGGATTCCGAATCCAGCGTGGCGAACAGCGCATCGTCCGGAGCCTGCGACATCGCGCGGTCCCCGAGCCGTTTGTAGTAGCGAAACAGATCAATCGAATCTTTCAGATAAGACTTCGTAAATTCGAAAGGCATGCCGGGAATGTTGCCGCTATTCAGACTCAAAATCAAGTGATTGGGTTTTCTCAAGTGGCGCCGGCATCTTGCCGGCGGTTTTTGCGTTTCAACAGAGGGCAAGAGCGCCGGCGAGACGCCAGCACCACCAGGAGCACCCGTCGTCAAATTCAAGCTCACTCGGAACTCAATCTCCATCAACTTCGTAACCTTACGTTTGTTGTTTCACGTATATGTAGTCTCCGTGTTCTTAGTGCTCTCTGTGTCCTCTAGGTCGAAAGCCTCTTCCAATCCGGTGAACTACATGACTCGATAAGAACCAGTTTTGGGCGTAAAATAACTCAATGGCCAAGAAGCCGACACCGCCGATCGAAGTTACGTGCCCCTGCTGCGCGGCAAAGCTCACCGTGGACACCGAGTTGGCCGTCGTGCTTTCGCACGTATCGCCACCCAAGGCTGCTCCCGACGTCGATATCAGTGACGCGGCGCGCATCCTAGCGGAGCAAGCCCGGAAACGGGAAGATAAGTTCCGAGATTCTTGGGAAGCCGAGAGCAAGAAGGAAGACGTGTTGAACCGCAAGTTTGAGGAAGCCCTCAAGAAGGCCAAGGACCAGCCCGCCGAAAAGCCGTTGCGCGATTTCGACCTGTAACTGTTCACCAAGATCGCTCTGCAAGACAGGTGGCACAGGCTCCAGAACCTGTATGAGAACTTGAATATCTTTGTGGGTCGTGGCTTTAGCCACGACATAAGAGTTGCAGAATCAGCGCGGCTTCAGCCGCTGGCGCTCTAATTTCGCAGTTCTCACACAGGCTCTCCAGCCTCTGGGGGCTCGGGTATCGCGCACTCTTTAACAAACAGCATTGACAGGTTAACGAAAAGCTCCTGGGCCTGTCATTCCGAGCGAAGCGAGGAATCTCTCTTCGATTGAAGATCCAAGAGAGATTCAGGGCACGCAGCGTGCCTCGAAATGCCAGTTATTGAGTTTTTTTCGAAACTGTTCAGCCTGTGCGATTTTCGTTAGTGCAAATCTAAACGCGCACAGGCTGTGCCACTCAGAGACTTCTCGCTTCGCTTCAAATGACGTTGCGAGTTTTTTCGCACAGCGCTAACGAATCTACCGGTGGCATACTGGGTGCGTGTTCCGAGACCACCGATCCGCCGTCCGGGCCGCGCTTGGCGCTTTGATTTTTCTGTTCGCAAGCTACGCGTCTCCCGGTAGCCCGCGCCCGCAAGCGTCCGCGCCCTCAAAATCAAAAAAACTTCCGCGCCCCCGACCGCTCGGACAAGGCGAGACGTTCCAGCGCGATCCGGTTTCCGGTGAACTCCATGCGCCCAGCAAGGATTCTTCTCCGCAAAGTGAAGGCGCGATCCGCTCGCACGTCACGCTGGTTCAGGTGCCTTGCACTGTCACGGCGCCCGACGGAACGCAAGTGCGCGGCCTGGATCGGAATAATTTTCGCTTATCCGAGGATGGCGCGCCGCAGGAAATCGAGTCGTTCGATGCGTCGGCCACGCCGGCGAGCATCGCACTGGTAATCGACGCGAGCCCGAGCATCTTTCACGAGCTGGAAGAGATGCGCGATGCGGCTCACGCGCTTGCTGAAAATCTGTCGCCCGCGGATGAAATCGCCGTCGTGTCATTTTCCGCGCAAGCACATCGGCTGTTGCCATTTTCCACCGATCGCGCTCTGCTCGACCGTGCCATCGACTCAAAGTATCTCGCGCGGGTCGAAAATTCCTCCGAGTCGAAGATTTACGAATCTGTTTTTTACACGGCACGCGAAATGTTTTCGGGGCGCACCGGACGCAAGGCCATTGTCCTGCTCACCGACGGCCAGGACAGCGGTCTGGGCCTCACCTGGGATCCGGAAAGCGCTCAACCTCAGTCGGGCGCCGCGGCATCGCGCCTCGCGTTCGACGATGTGGCGCGCGAGCTTGGCGCGGACGGGATTGCTCTCTTCATTGTCTCCACGGAAAATCGTCCGCGAGGGATGACACCGGCATGGCTCGACGCGCATCGAGATACCATGCTCATTACTTCCGATTCGCGTAACCAGAATATGCCTCACTACACGCTCTATCTGGCGGAACTCGCGCGCCGCGCCGGCGGCCAGCTCTATTTCCTGCGCGAGATGGGAAACCTGACCGAGATCTATCGGCGCATTGCGCTGGCCATCAGCGCCCAATACACCCTGGGCTACTATCCGTCGGCAGGGTCCGCGCGGCCCGGCTGGCGCTCGCTGCGCGTCGATCTGGCGGCGGGCGCGAATGCGCCGCCCGGCTCGAAACTGATTCATCGAGGTTCTTACTATGTATCGGCTTTCGAGTAGCGGAGTCCGAGTCACGGGGATCGAAGGAAACGATGGCGTCAAAAATCGAAGTGGAAAAAACAGGCAGCCTGGAATTTCGCGTCCGGATCAGCGAACCGGGCGGCGAGTCCGTCCACCACGTCACGGTGAAACAAAGCGATTTCGACCGGCTCTCAGGCGGAAACGTAGAAGCGGAAGCACTGATCGAACGATCGTTTGAATTCCTGCTCGAGCGCGAGCCGAAGGAATCGATTCTCGCGCGCTTCGATCTGTCGGTAATCGGCCGTTATTTCCCGGAATACGATCGCGAAATCAAACGGCGGCTGTCGAGCCAGTAGCACAGGCTTCAAGCCTGCGGCACTTAAAGCGGATGAAGTTTCACTTATGGCTTAATCGAAACATCGTAGTACGCCACGGTCCCATTGTCGCCGCGGATAGGCTCGATGCGCAGAATTTCGAAGCGGCCGTGATGCAGGTCCTCCACGTTGTTCTGAACGGTCGCGTGGAGATCGTGCTCAAGCTCCGGTGTTCGTATCGGGGAAGCCAGTAATCGCGCGTCGACGCGGTATGTGGCGATTTGACCGGGCGCCATCTCGCGCAGCTCGATCATCGCTTGCGAGGGAGGCGGTCCGATGGCGGGCTGGTCATTAAAGTGGATGACGCGCGGCGAAAAGAGCACGAACAGGACGATCGCCGCGACGGCGACGTCGTATTGCCAGGTCCCGCGTTCGTAGGACCAGAACACCACCCGAGTGATGGCTCGCCATAGCGTCATGTCAATCGGCCGGCGCTCCGTCAACTATCACGCCGTCGCGCATGTGGACCACGCGATCTGAATATGCCGCCGCTTCGGGATTATGCGTGATCATGATAATGGTCTGGCCCAGTTCCTTGTTCAACTGACGCAACATGGATAGCACAATTTCCGAGTTTTGTGTGTCCAGGTTACCCGTGGGTTCGTCCGCCAATATGATTTTCGGCTCATTGATGATTGCCCGCGCAATAGCTACACGCTGCTGCTCTCCACCGGAAAGCTCGCCGGGCCGGTGGCGCAGACGATCGGTAAGTCCGAGCATCTTTGTGACGACCTCGAACCGGTGCGGATCGAAACTCTCACCATAGATGTGCTGCGCGATAGCGATGTTTCCACGAGCGTCCAGGGTTGGCAGCAGGTTGAACCGCTGAAAGACAAACCCGATTTTATGCCGGCGCAGCCTTGTGCGCTCCGCATCGTTCATGGTAACCAGGTCATTCCCATCCACCAATACGCTCCCACGCGAAGCCTGGGCCAACCCTCCCAGCACATAGAGCAGGGAAGACTTGCCACAGCCCGAAGGCCCCATGACGGTGACGAATTCGCCGGGCATTACCTTGAAATTGACGCCGCGCAGCGCGGCAACTTCCACCTTCCCCGCGCGGTACAACTTCCACAGATTTTCTGTAACGACGATTGGCTGCACTCTTGATTCCCTTGTGGAATACGGCACATCGGAAGGCCCGGTTATTGTAGTCGCGATTGACATTTCTGCCTAGACCCGCATGCAGCCATCCTGCGGCCATCAATCGAAGCGGAGAGTTCGTAGGCTAGGCTTCAGCCTGTCTGATTTAAAGCTTGCAACTACTCAGATCGAACCCAGACAGGCTGAAGCCTGGCCTACCATGCGGTTCACGGAGTAGGCTCCCGGTGAACCGTGCCACTACAATGAGAAATGTAAAACTCAATCGTACGAAAGCGCTTCGATGGCGTCTTTTCGGCTGGCCAGCCAGGCGGGATAACTGGCGCCCAGGATCCCTCCCACGAGGGCGATCAGGGCGGACCGCACGATCCAGTCGGGCGTTATGAGAATCGAGAGCGTCGGGAAGGAAGATAGAAACAGACTCCGGCCGACGTAGCTCATGCCGACGCCCACAAAAATGCCAATCACGCAGATGAAGATAGACTCACCAAGCAATGCCCGGATGATGTACCCCTTGGAAGCGCCGATGGCCTTCAAAACGCCGATGTCCCGCGTGCGCTCGATCACGGTGGTGTACATCGAGAGCAGAATCACCAGAAAGCCAATGCAAACGGCGAG
Source organism: Candidatus Acidiferrales bacterium (assembly GCA_050014735.1). Lineage (GTDB taxonomy): Bacteria > Acidobacteriota > Terriglobia > Acidiferrales > UBA7541 > Palsa-360. The sequence continues at coordinate 6,762 of JBEKCU010000002.1, forward strand.
CGCAATCATACTCTCGATGAAGGCATCCAGACCGGGCAGATTAGAGGAACTCATCAGGGAGAGGAAATCCTTTAGCGGGCGGATTTCATATCCGGGAAAAATCGGCCGCATCAGGTCCATCACGGCCTGCGTGTGATCCGAGCGTGTGCACTTAATGAAGAAAATCGACGCTTTGTCCCGCGAGCCGGAAAGATCCTGCAAAGTTGCAATGGGCACGAACATCCGCGCGCCCTTTCCATGCTCCACGATTCCGGCTACGTGAAAATCGTGGTCGAGCAGGCGGAACGTACCGCCGACCTTGGCATTTTTCGATTTGGCCGCCCAATCGTCAAGCAGGATATCGTCGGGCCCTCGCATATCGTGGCCTTCCAGAAAAACAAAGCCGCCCGAAACGTCACGGAAACTTTGCGGATCGATTCCGTAGACGATATCCACCCCGCCGGAAGCGCTGAACTGCAACAGCACTGGAGCCACCGCTTGCACGTACTTGATCTCGCGAACTCTGTCCGCAATCTTGATGGGCATGGGCGCCCCGCTAAAGGCGAGAAAGACGGAAGCAGAAGGCGGCTGAAGCATGATATCCGCCCCGATGCCCTCGATGCGTTTCGCCGTCTCTTGGAGCAAGCCGCTGGTCAGCCCAACGATCAGAATTACCAGCGCGACTTCCACCCCTACCGCAATGACGCTGACGATCGTCCGGATCGGACGGTGCAGGACGTTGTTCACAACAAGTTGGCGGATCATTTACCAGGCTCCATCGCGGAACCCATTTTCGATTCGGCTTGCTCGTCCAATTCCGTTCCAGTTCGTGTTCCGGACTTCGCATCGCCCACATGCACCAGGTCGGTGCCCTCGGGCTGAGCCAGTTCGAAACGGTCGGCGGAAATGGGTTCGTTCAGCGTGAGCTTCGAGATGCGTATCTCGAGTTTGTAGTCGTCCTGGGGACGCCAAATGTGAATATCGCGCGGGTAACTCGTCCCTGACGACGCGGCCGTTTCCATGGCGTCAGCGGGCGGCGCAACGGGTTGCCAGTCCGAATATTCGATGTCCGAATCGAGCTGTCCACCCGCGCCAAGCAGTTGTATCCGGGATACATGCAAATCGGAACGGTCGTACCACACTTTTCGCGCGATTTCGAATCTTCCGTTAGCGCGATTGCGCAGCTGCGTCAGGATGTAATACCGGCCCGTCTCCGTATTGAACTGTTCGAAGAGTATATTCGCGGTGGTCGGAAATTCCGGCCAGAACAGGGCCTCCAAAATATGCTGAGGGCGAAGATTTTCGAGGGGCTTCTCCGACGGGCGCGCCAGAGCCGTCGACCCCACCAGGAACGAGTTCTTCGACGGAATATAGATTCGAAATTCCCTGCCGTCGCTCACCATGTCGAAGATGTTCTTCGCGACCACAGGGGCCTGTCCTATCACACGTATCGCAGCCGGACGCTGGGCCAGGATGAATCCCGGAACGTCATGGTATTCCTCGATGACGCCGCTGTAAGTCGTCCCTGTAGTCGGCACCAGGTCCACCGTAGCCTCCAGGCTCCGCACGGCCTTCGCCTGCTGGTTATAGCTGTCTAGGAGCGTTTCCTCGCTGGAATCCAGCTGCGGCCGAATCTCCTCTTTCTTAACCTCGTGCCGCCTTTTGATGGTTACACACCCCGCCGAATGCAGGGTTAACAGCGCCAATAGAAAACTGCCCATTCGAAGTCGTATCGTCAGTGTCTTCCGCTCCATTTAGTCCAAACAATCAATTTAACAACCGCTCTGGAAGGTGTCAATGAAAGGCAAGCAGTGGAAAAATGGTTCAGCCGGGACAAAAAGGCGCTGGCAGAAGCGCTGTAACTGTTTCATGACCGGAGGCCCACACCTATACGATGCACGCAACCGAGTTATTGCGGTCGAGCTACCTCGACAGGAAGGCTGGCTACGGCGGGCTTCACCCGGCGCAGGACCTCGCTGGTCCAGAGCTTCTCCGTAAGCAGTGTCAGGAAGCCGTTCTCGAAATCGCAAACGGCACAGAACAGGTAGTTCCGAAACAGCGGGTGATACGCATCCACGCCCACGCGTGCCAGTTCTCCCTCTACTATGGCGTCTCCGGCAGCCAGGATTGCGCCCGCGCGGACTCCAAAGGTTTCACCGGCGAACCGTTCGATCAGTCCGGTTAGGGCGTCTCGCGACGGTGCGGGAAGAATCAGGGAATGCCCCGAGGCCTTTTCTTCGATGGCAACGGCATGCAGGCGGCAATACTCGCGGACGCGATCGAGATGGGCAAAAAAATCGAGCGCCCAAGGCTCATTGCCCGGCAGCGCTCCCAGCGTTGCCGCCCAAACGCGGGCTGCGTCGATGCCGTGCGCCGGTTCGCGGCTTTCGACCTCCATCAGATCGAGCCCGACGGCCTTTACGTCCGCGCCCAGATCGAGCGGCTCGACTTCCATCACGTAATGCAATTTGTCCTGGGGATTGGTCATCGCGCGATCAGGCATCCGCCGAAGCGCTCTTGGCGAAGCGCCTCTGGAAATCTGGAGAAGACTTGCGGACTTCGAGCCAGTTAAAAAATGCGTCGGGCGTATCGAGCCACACCTTGAACCACTGCATGATTTCTTCTTTTTCGGCGCGTTTTTCGGGTTCCACTTTATGATTGCGAGCGATCATTTCGGCGCGGCGCCGCCCCATTCGCGCGACCTCGAACACGCGCTCGACCGCGGCACGTTCCTCGTCTTCCTGGAATTTCCTGTACAACTCATCCAGGCGGATAATGCACATCTCAGCATCCTCGAGGGTCGCAAAATGCAGCAGGTCCTGGAATTCTTCCTCATATTGGCCTTCGGTATCCGATTTCGTGGACCACAAAATGCGCATTCCGGCGGTCTCCAGCACACCGGCAATGTAATCGGAGGAAGTTTTTCCTCCCGGTCCTAGGCGCGCCACCAATTGACGGCGGATTTGCTCGACCTCCGCCGGCGTAAATCGTGGCACGGAAAGTTCGCGCGCGATTGCCAGGATCATTTCTTTTTTTGTCGGGTGGTCCGCGTGTGTCATTGCAACCTCGCTGGCCTTGGATGGCTCGCCGTTGGGGCAGGGGTCATGGATAAAGCCGTGCCGGTTGGCGACGAATTCCGCGACTGTTCCAGCAGCCTGCGGTACCGCGCAACGTTCTCATTATGCTCCTTTAGGGTCTTGCTGAAAAAGTGTCCGCCTTCGGTATTGGCGACGAAGTACAAATCATCGGTGGGTGGCGGGTCCAGGGCCGCGCGGAGCGCAGCTTCACCCGGATTGGCGATTGGACCGGGTGGCAGGCCCCTGTTTTGGTACGTATTATAGGGAGAAGCAAAGTGAAGATCGCCGCCGCTGAGCTTGCCGCTATATTCCCCTGCCAGCGTGAGAGCGTATGCCACCGTGGGATCGCACTGCAATGGCTGTCCGATGCGCAACCGGTTTTCAAAGACGCCCGCAACGTGTGGGCGTTCCTCGGGTCGCGGCGTTTCCCGCTCGACGAGCGAAGCGAGAGTCACAGTCTCCCGCACGTTCCGATGGCCTGGCGGATCGGGGGACAGCAGCGTGAGCCATTCCTGGCGGAATTTCTTCACCATGGAACTCACCATGTCTTTGCCGGTCATGTGGCGCGGAAACTCATAGGTCGCGGGGAACAGGAAACCTTCCAAACTTGGCGCGCCCGGAGCAATATCTTGAATCGGCGAAGCGTCTCGCGCCGCGGCCAAAAATTCATCGCGGGACAGGAATCCTTCGCTTGCGGCAAGATCCGCGATATCGAACATCGTGAAACCCTCGGGAATCACGAATTCCTTGACGTAGACCCGCCCATTCGCAATTGTGTCAAACACTTCGAGCGCGGACACTGGATGATTGAAGAAATATTCGCCAGCCTCCAGTGTGCGCGCCTTCCTGGTGCGGCACAACCCTTCAAATGCAAACCGGCTCCGGACCACGCCGTTTTCATCGAGCAATCGGGCGATGGTGCGATCCGACGCTCCGTGAGGAATATCCACGTAGACGCCGGTGCTGGGAAAGCCTTGAAATGGCCGGCACAGCGCCAGGTAGAGATACCCAGCCCCAACGATCAGCAATAGGACAATGAAAGCCAGGAAGCGGCGCATTCTAATCTCGCAATCCAGCCGAGCGCCGCGACTGGGCAAGGTAATCTCGCAAGATGATGGCAGCGGCAACGTCGTCGAGCGGAACCTTGCGGACAGCGGTGGAGGAGCGGCCGTCGTCCCTACGACGAGCGCGCGGATGGGAGTTCGTCGCGGAAATTGTCTGCTTGGCTTCCCAGGAACTCAGGCGCTCGTCCATCATTTCAACTGGAAGACCGAGGGCCTTCTCGACCCGCACCGCAAATCTTCGTGCCTCTTCGGAAATCTCGCTCGGCGTGCCATCGAGATGCAGGGGTAGCCCGACGACGATGCGGCGAACTCCTTGCTTGCGCACCAAATCGCGCAAACGGGCCAGATCGCCCCGCCGGTTGGTCCGTGTCCAGGTCTCGAAGGGCCGTGCAGCCAAGCCACCCTCGTCGGAGAGCGCCAGACCCAGCCGCTTTTGACCGTAGTCGATCGCAAGGATCACACCCGTTGGTTCGGAATCTGGCATGGACGGCGTCGAGCGGAGGGAAGCTGCCATCCGTGCATTATAACTCGGAAGGGAGACTTTGCCGTGCTCTGGGCAACCTGTTGGTACCTGAGGACAAACGTCAGTGGTGGTCCAACTCCCACATCTTCATTTGTCCGTTGAGGCCGGACGTCTTCAATAATGATTCGATCTCAGCAAGGGATCGCCGCGGAGCCAGCGGAACGGCGCGCTCGGCGATGTCGAACGCGATGACACCCATAATCGCGGCATTTCGCTTAAGTTCCTTGACAGCGTCCTCATCGAGAGAATTTGAAGCCGTGCGATGGGCATTCAAATCAGTTGCCTTCGCTGCGATAATGGCCGGAACCCCTTCCGACAAAAATTCGATGCTGTCCAATTCGATTGGGGTGTCGGAAACGTCATTCCCTGCTCCCGATAATTCGATGCGCTTCAAAGCTTCGCGGACACTAGGTTCGATGTCCCGGCTGGCGTTACCCATGGCATCGAAAAAGACGATTGTCCGCGCCCGATCGAGCTCGTCATGGTGCGCCTTGACGTAAGCCCTGGAGCCGGCTGGGCTACGGTAGTCTCCGCCGAAGAGCACAAACCGGATCGACCTGCGCGGGCGGACACCCGTGCGTTGGATATCGCGGGCCGCTTCAATTAGAAGGGCCGCGTTGCACGCATCATCGAACGCAGTGGCCCCAGGTTCAGGGCGACCGAGGTGCGCGCCAAGCAGCACCCACTCGTCAGGTTTTTCGCGGCCGCGAATTTCCGCGACCACGTTTTCCGCCTGGCGCGATGCGTCGCGCGGACCTGCGTCGGAGTTTGCGTAATTCTCGGCGTTAGGTTCCAGGCCAGCGGCCCGCAACGCCTCGACGGCCAACGCAACTGCGGCGGATGCTTCGGCAAGATCCGCGGTATGGGAGTTAAGCACTTCGGTCAGACGACGAACATTTTCCGGGAGCGGGGAGTCGCCCTGGGCATTCGCGATAATTTTCGGAGCGACTTGTTCGCATAGGGTTTCACCGGTTGCCGAACACGCTTGCACATTCCCGTTCGCGGCTTCTCGAATGCGTGCCAGCGGATCGGGCTGGGCATCGGGAAGTTGCGCCAGAGCAGGGAGTGCACCGGCAACAAACAGAGCCACGAGGATGCGAAGCAATAGCCGGGCGACGCTCATTCGGATGCCTTCCGAGATGACGACCTTACGTTTTTCCGCAAGCTGAGAATATGCACGATTTGCGGTTCGCGGAAATTATAGCCTATTGCAGCTCTGTTATCTTGGCTCGCACCCATGCTATACTCCGTGACCTGTCCCCCTACGGGCGTGGCATGCGCTTAGGGGCGTAATTCTTGGAGGTGGGTTTATCGCTGAACGGAGTTTTCGGCAAGCTGACCGGATTCGCGTAAACGATCGCATCCGGGCGCGTGAAATTCGCGTAGTGGACGAGGATGGCGGACAACTGGGTGTGATGCCGCCGTTTGAAGCGATCAAGCTTGCCCGTGAGCGGGGGCTGGACCTGGTGGAAATCTCGCCGACCGCCGATCCGCCGGTTTGCAAGATCACCGACTACGGCAAGTACCTTTACCAAACCAACAAGAAGGCGCACGAGCAGCGCAAGCACCAGAAGGGTTCGCAGCTCAAGGAAGTCAAGTTCCGGCCCGCGACAGCGGAGCATGACTACCAGGTTCGCAAGAACCAGATCATCAAGTTTTTGGGTGAAGGGCACAAGGTCAAGGCCATGATCTTCCATCGCGGCCGCGAAATGGCGCATCAGGAAGTGGGCCGCGCAAAGATGAACCGGCTGCTGCAGGAAATTGCCGATCACGCGCTGGTCGAAATCGGGCCGCGAATGGAAGCGAATATCATGATGGCGCTACTCGCGCCCAAGCGCGGCGGAACGGCTAAACCGTCATCGTCGTCCGCCGGCGGTCAGGCTTGAAATTGGTGGTACAGGTTTGAAATTCTCAGGGCAATTTTGAATTCAAGCGGGAACGATGCAAATCCCGCGCCGAAAGAAATCCAGCGAGGTCATGTTTGTGGCAAAAAAGGTGAAGAAACTAAAGTTGAAGACGCACCGCGGCGCCGCCAAGCGCTTTAAAATCACGGCAACCGGAAAAGTCATGCGAATGCATTCCGGCAAGCGGCACCTGCTCGGCACCAAAAAGTCCAACCGGATGCGCCGCTTGAAAAAAATGACGAGAGTTCATGACGCGGACGCAAAGAATGTTCACAAGATGTTGCCGTATGGATGAATATCACCGCGCGGTTGAGTATCGGCTTTCGGAATTTGAAATCTCAAATTTGAGATTTCAAATATGAGATGCGAGATTTAAGATTTGCGATTTGCGATTTCAAATCTTAAAGTTGATTTGAAATTCAGTCGTTGCTGTGCCAGGCAGAGCGCAACCCGCCACGGTGGGCCTGCCGGCCAGCGGTCCGATGGAACTAAAATTGGACCAATGCTCCCGCGATCGTTCCGTGATTTGCGGCTTCCGCGAATCACGCGCGCTGCGGTGAGCTTCTAAACACGCCGTGGAGACGCTCTCGTTTTCCGATCGTGCGCCGGTTCCCCTGCGCGGGAACCGCGCCGATGCAACGGAAAGCGTTGCGCCTCCGCACAGGAGAAAAACACCATGGCTCGAGTAAAACGCGGAACAAAACGCCGCGCGCGCCGCAAAAAGATTTTGAGGCGCACAAAAGGATTTTTTCTAACAAAATCCAAGCTCTATCAATCCGCCCAGGAAGCGGTCAACCGCGCGGAGCGCTTTTCCTACCGCGACCGCCGCGTCCGCAAACGCCAGTTCCGCACGTTGTGGATCCAGCGCATCGGCGCGGCCGCCCGCAACGCCGGGATTTCGTACAGCCAGTTGATGCATGGCCTCAAGGCCGCGGGCGTCGAAATCGACCGCAAAATGCTGGCCGATATCGCCGTGAAGGATGCCGCCGCGTTCACCCAGCTTGCCGAGCAGGCCAAGGCTTCGCTTGGAGCGGCAAAAGCCAAGACCTAGCTTGGTACTTTTTTGATTTGAAGATTATTGAGGGAGGTTTGCGCCAGCGGGGGGCCGGGCTTTAGCTCGGACGTGGATAGGGTTTTGATTCAGGGCCTTCAAGCCCTGAAGTTTCAGGGGCTAAAGCCCACGATAACAAACAACCTGCATGTCCGAGCTAAAGCTCGGACCTCCTAAAATGCGCAACGTCCGGAATCACGGCAGTACCTCTAACTTCCGGGGCGATCCAGCTCCGGAAGGGCACAGTTCTCGGAGAACGTTCGCGGTGAACCGTGCCCCTGCGCGATTTGAGCAAGGTTCCAGGGAACGAATCGGCATCTCCCGGCGCTGAAAGTGCCAGCGCGTGCTAGCCCAGGGCAACGCCCTAGGTTTCGGTATCGACCGACAGTTTGGCGCCCTTAAGGGGCGCAGGATCCCTCCGCCCTTTCAGGACGGACAACATTGCCTAACGTGCGATACCCGGGACGTTGCCCGGACCGGCATTCTCCGCGCCGTTGGCGCGACGCCATAGCGGGGTTCAAGAGCCGAAAACTCCCGATAGGCATTTATGAGATGAGCATAAGTTCTATTCAAGGTTTGATGACGATGCACGAATCGTTTCAGAAGATCGATCGGACTCTCCAGGACCTTGACGCTGGAAACAGCGAGCAGGTGTCCGCGCTGTTCCTGGAAGTGCGCAAAGAATTTGACGAACAAGAGGCTCAGCACCGAAGCGAAAACAATCCCGTAAATTTGCAATCGTTCTGGACAAGCTGGACGGGACGAAAATCCGGCGTCATCACGAAAATTACGGAGAATTGGCTCAAGCCCTCGCGGCCTGAACTGAAGCGAATCGTCGGACAGGAACTCAATTCCCTGAAAGCGCATATCGAGGCGGTCCAATCGGAGCAGCGCGACGCCCTGGAGGCCGCGGCCGAACAGGCCGCGATCTCCCGGGATCGCGAAGATCTCTCCCTGCCCGGCGTGATTCGGCCTCTCGGCACGCGCCATCCGCTTCGGCAAACCTTCGAGGAGATCGAGCGCATTTTTCTTTCGCTCGGATACTCGGTGGTGTCCGGGCCGGAAATGGAAACCCCGTACTACAACTTCGAGGCGCTCAATATTCCCGAGCATCATCCGGCGCGCGACAACATGGACACGTTTTACATGGCGACGCCCTCGGGAGCGAAACCTCACCTGTTGCGCACCCACACGTCGCCCATGCAGGTGCGCACGATGGAAAAGCAACTGCCTCCCGTTCGCATTATCGTTCCAGGTAAGGTCTATCGCCGCGACAATCCCGACGCGACGCATGGGTTTATTTTTCATCAGATTGAAGGACTCGCCGTCGATACCGACGTCACGTTTTGCGATTTTGCAGGGACCGTCGAATATTTCGTTCGCGAATTTCTGGGACGGAAGGTGAAAACGCGCCTGCGCCCAAGCTATTTTCCGTTTACCGAACCGAGCGTTGAAGTCGACGCGACCTGCGTATTTTGCGGCGGCACGGGTTGCAATGTGTGCAAGCAGTCGGGATGGATCGAACTGTTCGGCGCGGGCATGGTCGATCCGGCCGTCTACGGATTTGTGAATTATGACCCGAAGAGGCTCTCGGGCTTTGCATTCGGCTTGGGTGTCGAGCGGCTGACACAGCTCAAATATAACGTCAACGATTTGCAGCTGTATTATCAGAACGATGAGCGGTTTTTGCGGCAATTTGCGTGATTATTTAGCGGAATAATTTCCTAGACATGAAAGTTCTCTACAACTGGCTTACCGAATTCGTCAAGCTGACGGCGACCGCTGAAGAGTTGCGGGCTCGGCTTTCGGTTTCCGGCACGGCGGTGGAAGCGCTCGAGGAAACCCCGGCGGGTCCGCTGCTCGACGCTGAAATCACCTCGAATCGCGCCGATTGCCTGGGACATTACGGAATCGCCCGCGAAGCGGCGGCGCTGTATCGTCTGCCACTCGAACCGGTGGCCGGTTATCCGAGGGAAATCTCGGAGCCTGCCTCATCGGCCACGCATGTTCAGATCGACAGTCCGGAACTGTGCGGACGCTACACGGCGCGCGTGCTGCGCGGAGTGAAGGTTGGCCCGACCCCGGTCTGGCTGCGCGAACGCCTCGAAACGCTGGGCCAGACATCGATCAATAATGTCGTGGACGCGACGAATTACGTGATGCTCGAACTCGGACATCCGCTTCACGCCTTCGATTTGGATTTGCTAAATGACCAGCGGATCATCGTGAGGCGCGCGCGAGCTGGAGAGAAAATGCGAACTCTCGATGGCATCGAGCGCGCGCTCACTACCGAAATGTGCGTGATTGCAGACGCGGAGCGCGCCGTCGCGCTCGCGGGAATCATGGGCGGAGCCGAAACGGAAATTCGCACGACGAGCAGCAATATCCTGCTCGAAGCCGCGCACTTCGATCCTATTTCCATTCGCCGGACATCGAAAGCCCTGGGTTTAAGGACCGAAGCCTCCATGCGTTTTGAACGCGGCGCCGACATGCAAATGGCGGAGATCGCTTCGCGGCGCTGTGCTGAATTGATTCAAAAGCTCGCGGGAGGAGATGTGTACGCGGGCTCGGTGGATGTTTATCCGGGGCGCGATCCGGCTCTGGTGATCGAGCTGACGCGGAAAGAACTGCTGCGCGTGATGGGCGCGGATGTGCCTGATGCGGAAATTGAAGCAATTCTCTCGGCGCTTGGTTTTGCGCCGGTGCGCGTGGACTCCACTCAGGGAGAGGCGGAGTCGCTGATGGCAGTGTGGTCGTGCCGGCGACCATCGTGGCGGGGCGACGTCACCCGAGAGATCGACTTGATCGAGGAAGTTGCGCGCCTTTATGGAGTCGACAAATTCCCTCCGCGGCTGCCCGCGGCAAAGCTGCCTGCTGCACGCCAGGAATATGCCGAAGCCGAGGACAGGCTGCGCGAGCGTCTGATCGGCATGGGTTATCAGGAGATCATCACAATTCCATTTGTGAACGAAGCAAGCGACGCGACGTTTCGCTCTCAGGACGGATCGCCCGCGCGCATCGCGAATCCTCTGGCCGAAGATGCCTCGGTGATGCGCTCGACCGGAGCGGTCACCATGGCTTCGACGCTCGAATGGAATCTGAACCACGGGCAGCGCAATGTGCGGCTCTTTGAATTCGGCAAGACCTATCGGTGGAATGGAACCGAACCGGTCGAGAGACGCGTGCTCACGCTCGGAGCGACTGGCCTCCAGCGCGGAAAAGGTGTCGCGGAAACCGAGCGGGCATTCGTGTTCGCCGATCTGAAAGGCGATCTCGACCGGATCGGACAACTTGCCGGCGGGTTTCTGTGGAAGGCGGGGGCCCCGGCGTGGCTGCATCCCGCGCATGCGGGAATGATTCTGCTGCAAGCGGGCGGCGCGCCCGGACGTCCCATCGGAAATGCAGGGCAGGTTTCTCGGCGCGTTTCCGAGCGATTCAAACTGCGGCAAGACGCCTACATTGCCGAATTGGAACTTGAGCCATTGTGCGCGGGCTACAAGGCGACGCGCGCGGCGTTGCGCTACAAGCCGCTTTCTCGATTTCCGGCCGTCGAGCGCGATTTCTCTCTCGTCCTTGACGATGGAACTCCGTTCGCCGCCGTCGAGAAAGCGATTCGCTCGCTGGGCATCGCTGAAGTTTCCTCGATGGATGCGGTCGATGTGTTTCGCGGAAAACACACGCCGGCGGGAAAATTTTCGCTGCTTGCGCGCATAACATTCGAGAGTCATCAGGCCACGCTAACCGAGGCTCAACTGACGGATTTTTCTTCGCGTATTCTTGCAGCGCTCGAGGAGCAGCTCGGGGCCACGCTCCGAGCGTAGGGGCATGGCATGCCGTTCGCGGTGAACCGTGCCCCTGCAACTGGCGCTTGTCACGCGTGCCACAACAGTTGAAAATAGGCAGGTCCAGCCGGGAGCGCATCGCATGTCGAATCGCGTGAAAGTGGAGATTTACGGCCAGAGCTACACGTTAAGCGGAGACGTGGACGAAGCGTACGTTCAGAAGCTCGCGCGTTATGTGGATGAAAAAATGACCGCCGTCTCCGAGGCGACTCAAACGGTGGACTCGGTACGCGTCGCCGTGCTGGCAGCCATGGCGATCGCCGACGAATTGCACACGCGCAAACACGAAGCTGGAAACCGCGACGAAGCTTTGCGTGAACGTGCCCAGCAGTGCCTCACCATCCTGGAACACGCGCTCAGGCAGACTGCTTAGCTTTTGGAGCATTGCAACTCAACCGTTACCCACCTGGGCGGTGTAAAGTGCACCTTTTATACTTATAGCTTTACGTATCACCAAAACCAAGATAGTATTCGGCAAGTTGTCGTTTAGGTTGACCCTGGATGACTGCACAGAAAACGATTCGCATACTCGGGGTTTCCCTGACGCTGGTCGCGCTGCTGGTCTTTGCGACGGGTGTGGTCAGCGACTGGCATCATTCCGATTCGACGAATGACGCGCACTGCCCGTATTGCCATCTGGGTCATCAGGCTCCGATACAACCGGTAGTAAACCTCTGCATTGCGGTCCTCAAGCCGGTTGCCGCGCTGCCCTTGCTGGAAATAGTTGTCCGGACCGCGAGTCCCGTCCTTTCGCAAATCGCCCCACGCGCACCGCCTGCCGCGTAAAACAAGACGAACTCTCCCGATTCAAAACACCGTTGCGCTGGCCCAAAGATAGGACAGGCGCACACGCCCATTTTTGGGCGGCAACTCCTGGCTGGCTACGACCACGTGTTCCCCTCAGGGGACGGAGGAGACATGCAAATGAATTTCCGCAATAGGCTTACCTATTTTGTTTTTGGTCTAATCCTGTTTTTCTGCGTTTCATCCGGTTGGGCGCAATCGTCTGGCAGCATACAAGGTGTCGTAAAGGATGCTTCGGGCGGTGTTTTACAAGGCGCTAAGGTTGAAATTTCGAATCCGGCCAGCGGCTATCACCGGGAAACAGCTACTGGCGCCGTCGGGGACTTTAGTTTCACGAATATCCCTTTTAACTCATATCACCTCGGCGTGAGCATCAAGGGATTTGCGCCTTACGCGCAAGACGTGGATGTGCGCTCGACGGTCCCCACGACGCTGGACATCAGCCTGCTGCTTGGGACGACGTCGGAAAACATCACCGTCGAGGCTACGGCCGGGGATCTGGTGGAGACCGAGTCGACCTATCACACCGACGTGGATCGGGGCTTGTTCGAGCGCCTTCCTCTTGAGAGTTCATCGTCATCGGTAAGTTCGCTGGTTACGCTTTCGACTCCTGGAGTCGCTGCCGATTCGAACGGTCTCTTCCATGGGCTTGGCGACCACGCGTCCAACTCATTTTCCGTGGATGGCCAACCCATCACGGACCAGCAAAGCAAAGTGTTCTCAAATCAGATTCCCGAGGATTCGATTCAATCTCTCGAAGTCATATCTGGAGCGCCGCCGGCCGAATACGGAGGCAAGACGAGCCTGGTGATCGTGGTGAACACGCGTTCGGGCCTGGGCGAGACGGAGCCGCATGGCCAAGTGACGGCTTCTTACGGGAGCTTCGGTTCTCCGAGCGGGGGGTTCAACCTCGCCTACGGCGGAAAGAACTGGGGCAATTTCATTTCCGGCACTGGACTGGATACGGGGAGATTCCTCGACGGACCGGAACTCGGGGTCCTTCACGATCACGGCAACGAGACGAATATTTTTGATCGCGTCGATTTCAAGATTTCGTCATCGGACACCATCAGCCTGAATTTCGGCTACAGCCGATCCTGGTTCCAGACTCCAAATTCGTACGATGCGCAATACGGGACGGCGTGGACATTCAACTCGGCGGAACCGATTTGCCCAATTGGACAAACGGCTTCCTGCGGGGGCGTGGCGCCTAACGGCCAACCGGTGGGGCCACAGGATCAGCGTTCAAAGATCGGAACCTTTAACATTGCCCCATCGTGGACGCGCGTAATCGGTGCGGATATCGTGTACACGCTGGCCGGTTTCGTGCGACGGGATCAATACAACTACTATCCAAGCGCAAACCCTTTCGCCGATGCGACACCCGATTTGCAACAGTCGACCATTACTCAGAGTCGCTCGTTAATGAATGCCGGGGCACGTACAAGCCTGTCGTATGTGAAGGGAATCAATAACATCAAGGCGGGAGTCACGTTCGAGCACACCTTCCTTAACGAAAACGATCAATTCGGCATCGTCGATCCCGCGGTGAACGCTGTTTGTTTGAATGCCGACGGCAGTCCCGACACGAACCCAGCGCTGACGAGCCAGAGCCAATGCGTGGGGACGCTCTCACCGAACGCTGGGTTTATCCCCCTCCTGGGTTGCTACGACCTTACCAGGACGGCGCCGCTGCCTCTGTCCGACGGCTGCCCTGCGGGACATCCCAACAGCGGCTTGTACGCCTTTAATGGCCACACCGACATCAAGGAGACCGGGCTGTTCATCCAGGACACGATGACCGTAAAGAACTGGAGTTTTAACCTCGGCCTGCGCGGCGATCTATACAACGGCATCGCAACCTCCAAGCAACTGCAGCCTCGCGTGGGCATCGCCTACAACATCAGGCCTACAAACACCGTGCTCCGGATTTCGTATGCCCGTACGATGGAGACTCCGTTCAATGAAAACCTTATTCTTGCCAGCACCGGGTGCAATGACCCCGTGATTTTTGACCTCCAGGAGTCGGTAGCCGGCGGTCAATGCATTTCGTCATCGTTGCCGCCTCTCAGCCCCGGCCATCGCAATGAGTTCCACGCGGGTCTTGAGCAGGCCTTCGGAAAGCATTTCGTCGTCGATGGCGAATATATCTGGAAGTACACGCACGAGGCGTTTGACTTCAGCGTGCTGGGCAATACTCCCATCACATATCCCATCGAATGGGCCAACTCAAAAATCCCGGGATACGCCATTCGTGCGAGCGTTCCTGACTTTCATGGATTGACAGCGTACGTCGTGATGTCCAGCGTTGCGGCGCGTTTCTTCGGTCCGCAGATCAGCGGGATCGGGGCCGCGCCGGGGGCAGGTGGCGCCGTATTCCGGATCGACCACGACGAGAAATTCAATCAGACGACTCATGTCCAATATCAGCCTCTGAAGAAATTGCCCTGGCTCGGTTTCACCTGGCGCTACGATAGCGGCCTGGTGGCCGGGTCGGTGCCGTGCGCTGGCGACCTCACCAGTTGCGCTAATGGGCCAGGCGGTTCAAACACAATCGTGGACGTCTCAGGCCTAACGCCGGATCAACAGTTTCAAGGCGGACTCTTCTGCCAAACATCCGGTGGGACTGTGTACGCGACACCTACGACCCCGATCGGTTCGTCGCTTGGCTCAAATCTGTGCCCTGCATCGAACTACGGTTCCAAGTTCCTCACAATTCCCGCGGCCGGCACCGAGAATGATGACCACAATCCGCCCCGCGTTGCGTCACGCAGTCTGTTCGACGTATCCCTGGGTGACGACAACCTTTTCAACAAGGACCGTTACAAGTGGAGCTTGCGGCTGACTGCCATTAATGTCACCAACAAGGATGCGGTCTACAATTTCCTATCGACTTTTAGTGGCACGCACTACGTCACGCCGCGCACCCTAACGGCCGAACTGGGATTCCACTTCTAGTTCTTGGCGGCATCCGGAGTCCTCAGTAGGACAGGCTTCACAGCTTGCGGAAAAACTCCTTTTGTTGTCATTCTGAGCGAAGCGAAGAATCTCTCTTGGTTGAATTCAGGAGACTAAGAGGGATTCTTCGCGCAAAACCGGCGCTCAGAATGACAATCGGTGGACCTTTTCCGCAGCCTGTTCAGCCTGTCCTACTAAGCCCCCGGTCTGAACAGAAGTCCCAAATGTTACAGTTCTTCAGAAACGATCGTGTCGACCCCTGCCACAACACTGCGTGGGATTTGCTAGAATGAAATCTGGAGTAGGCCTGCAACGCAGGTGCTTGTGAGCGAAGATCTTTTGAACCAATACTGGATCTCCGGGAGCCCGTGTCAGACGGCTGGTGTGCATGGCCCGTTGCGTATTTCGGTTCGCGGCGGGAAAGCCTAAAGGCCGGCGCAGGGGTCCCACCTTATACAGGAGGTTCAGGATCTAGCTCCACACGGCGGCGTGGACCGCTCCATTTTTTTCGCGTGCGGGTACTGTTTTTTCGTTGAACGCTTCCGGCCCGTCATTCTCGGAAGTAACGGGCGCGCGTCCCAGGGCCGGGAGAATCCATAATCACGGGGCTGCGAGTGACCGGGGCGGCCGTAAGGGCAGGAAATGTCGTGGCCCCCGCAACTGCGGAAGTCCTGGCAGCCCTGGCCGGCGCGTGAACCCGCCAACGCAGAAAACCGGGCGTGGCTGACAGACAAATGAAAATTCTATTTATCGGCGACATCGTGGGTTCTCTCGGGCGGCAGATTGTTACCGACCGGCTGGCGGACATTGTGCAAACACGCCAGATCGATCTGGTGATTGCGAATGGCGAAAACTCCGCCTCTGGATTCGGGATTACACCCCGGCTTGCCGAGCAACTCTTCGCGGCGGGCGTCGAAGTGTTGACTGGCGGTAACCACATCTGGGATCGCAAGGAAATCATGGACTACATTCCACGGCATCCTCGGCTGCTGCGGCCGGCGAATTTCCCGGACGTCAATCCCGGCAGCGGTTTGTACGTAGGCACCGCGCGCAACGGCACGCCCTACGCCGTGCTGAACCTGCAAGGACGGGTGTTCATGGCAGCGAATGATTGTCCGTTTCGGGCAGCCGATAGGGAGCTTGCCCGCATCCCAGCGGATGTCCGCGTGATCTTCGTAGACATCCACGCGGAAACCACAAGTGAGAAGGAAGCCATGGGGTGGTACCTGGACGGACGTGCTTCGGCTGTGGTCGGCACGCACACGCATGTGGCTACAGCCGACGAGCACATATTGCCCAATGGGACGGCATTTCAGACGGATGTGGGGATGACTGGCCCGCACAACGGCGTCATTGGAATGGATAAGACCGCCATTATTCGGCGATTCCTCGACGGCCAGCCCACACGTTTTGAAGTCGCCACCGGCGACGTCCAGATGAATACCGTCCTGATCGATGTGGACGAGGCGACGGGACGCGCGCGGGGAATAGAACGCCTGCGCTTCCGAACCGACTGAGGCGAAACCATCATGCACCGTCTGTATTTATTGTGTGCTGCAACTGTCCTGGGCACCGTCTTCGCTGCTGCGCCCTTGCTGCCCGTTCGCGCTCAGGAGCAGTATCAGTACGAGAGCGATCTGGTGGCGAAGCACAGGCTGTTTTATCCCGTCGGAGCCGGTTTTCGCGCCATTCGCCGCGGGCCGAATGGAAACTACTACATCCTCACTGCGCCTTCCCCCGCCGTGCAAATTTATAACGCTGCCGGGACACGCATCGGACAAATTCCGAACGAGTCCGCAGCGGCGGCCAAGGGAGCTGCACTGGTTTACGGCGAATCGTTCGATGTGGACGGCGATGGACGGGTGGCCATCTGCGATCGCGGTGCGAACGCCGTAAAAATCTATGCGCCGAGCGGCTCGCTTGCCACGACGATTCCGATCACTGCTCCCGTATCGGTTGTCTTCGTTGCGGGGGGCGAACTGGCAGTCGCAAGTCTCAATAGGGATCATTTGGTAACCGGGTACGACCTGCAAGGAAACGTTGCCCGCGAATATGGCGATCTTGAGCAGATCGCCGACGAAGCCGACATTAATCGCCAGGTAAACTACGGACATCTGGCGGCCGATGAAATGGGCAATACCTACTTCGCATTCGATTACATGCCCGAGCCCACGGTGCGCAAATTCGACCACGCGGGCTACCTGTCGATGGAACTCTCCCTGATGACGCTGGAATTTCAGCCCGCCGCGCAGGCGGCCCGCAAAGCCATCGCGCGCTCGGAGGGTGGAATCCCAGCGCTTCACCGCATTATTAGCGCCATTGGCGTCGATCCGAAGACGCAAGAGATATGGATGGCGATCGGTACACTCCTGATGCATTTCGATAAGGATGGCCAAAGGATCGCGAGCTTTCGGACCTACCTGCCACAGGGGGCGCGCACGGAACCCTCCATGATTCTTGTGGAACCGGACCGCTTGGTGATCGGCTCGGACCCGCAAGGAATCTACGAATTTCCGAAGCCCGCTAGGTTGCCGCAATAAGTATTACCTGCCCGTAACACGTTGTCATTGTCCCATTTATATTGACAGCTCAGATCGATAGCCTCGCGAACGGACATCCTACATGACAAAATCTAAAGAAATTCGCCGGCATATCGTGAACTGTTTTGTAAGCGCCTTATTATCAGAGCGATGGACTGCTGTGGAAAAACTGTGCATGTTCTGTGGGACGCGCGCTTTGCGTCTTGAAATTTCCCCTTGCAGCGCAGCCTGCGTTCGGCGAGAATCCAGCCTCGTCGTTATGAAGTCCAGGACAGCAGCTGGCACCCCCGTGCACGCCGCGACGCGGAAGAGAAGTTACGAACCCGGATGTGGGCTCCAAACTTCGGCCTCACTGGAATCTGAGGAAGCAGGGTCACGGTGTTAACCCAGAAACTGACTGTGGCCGCGACGTAGTTTCGTGGTCGTTCGTTTTCCACAACATTTCCACACCTGTGGAAATGGGTGGTGCTATTTCTTCGCTCTTTTGAGGGTTCTGAAGTTATGAATTCCTGGGAAAAGATTTTGCAGCACATGGAGCGGCGGGTTAATCCGCACAGCTTCTCAACGTGGTTTCGCCCGACGCGCCAGGAAGGCGCCGAGAACGGCAAGCTCGTGGTTCGTGTGCCCTCGCGAGTCTTCCGAAAGCGGCTCACCGAAACCTACGGCGAGCTATTGCAGGCTGTGTTGGTGGAAGTCGGCATGAACGACACGCACCTCGAGTTTCTATGCACGGAGAATGAACCCTTGCCTGCCGGAACTGCCGTGAAGCAGACCCGCCTGGATTTCGACTCGGTGGATCACCAGTTGAATCCGCGGTATTTGTTCGAGACGTTTGTTGTGGGCGCATCGAATCAATTCGCGCACGCGGCGGCTCAGGCGGTGGCCGAAGCGCCCTCGAAAGCCTACAACCCGCTTTTCTTGTACGGCGGGGTGGGCATGGGCAAGACTCACTTGATGCAGGCCGTCGGACATTTGATCAAGAAACGCAATCCTGCCGCGCGCCTCACTTATATCAGCGCCGAGAAATTCACGAACGAAGTGATCAACTCGCTGCGATTCGACCGGATGATCAGTTTCCGCGATCGCTTCCGCTCGGTGGATGTACTCCTGGTTGACGATATTCAGTTCATTGCCGGTAAGGAGCGCACGCAAGAAGAGTTTTTTCATACCTTCAACGCGCTATACGACCTGCAGCGCCAGATCATCGTGAGCTCCGACTGCCCGCCGAAGGAAATCTCGGCCATCGAAGAGCGGTTGCGTTCGCGGTTCGAGTGGGGACTGATTGCGGATATACAGCCGCCGGATTTGGAAACGAAAATCGCCATCCTGCAGAAAAAGGCGGAGTCGGAACGTGTTGTGATTCCGGATGACGTCGCCGAATATATTGCCCGCGCGATCAAATCGAATGTGCGCGAGCTCGAAGGGGCTTTGACTCGTCTGATCGCCTATGCTTCCCTCACCGGTTCGATCTTGAATCTTGTCACGGCCCAGCAAGTGCTTCGGAACATCATCGCGACGCAGGAAAAGCGCATCACGATCGACCTGATTCAGAAAAAAGTTGTCGAGCAGTTTGGCTTGCGCGACCAGGACTTGAAAGTGCGCTCAAACACAAAAGCCATTGCCTTTCCCAGGCAGATCGCGATGTACCTGGTGAAGCAGCTTACGTCCGCATCACTGCCGGAAATCGGCCGCCAGTTTGGCGGTAAGCACCACACGACCGTCCTGCACTCGATCAATAAAATCGATGCCCTGCGGCGCAGCGATAAGGATTTGAACCGGACGATCAACAAGCTGATGGATTCGTTTGGGTAGGTTCAATTTCAATGTTCGCTTTTTTGGAACGCCCCGGTAGTTCTCGGGGCGTTTTTCTTTTGGGGAACTCAGTAGGACAGGCTTCAGCCTGTCCCACCAAACCCCCTGTTCAAATACTTAGGAAAATTGTGTGCTGGTTCTGTGCAATACCGCAAACGTCTGTGGACATTTTTTCTCGCGCACTGGCGATACGCTCATTTACGTGTTCCTTTTCCGAACAATCCTCAGTTGAGCCGAGTGAATGCGCACAGCACAACCTCTCCGCTTTCATCGCTCACGCGCGTTTTCCTCATTTCCACAGCGACGGCTACTACTACTATCTTTATACCTGTACTAAAACAGGGTACAGTAGCCTTTCACAGAAGCAGTGTAGTTTGTGCTTTCCGGCGGAGGAAATCCAGCAATGGAATTCAGTGTAAAGAAATTTGACCTGCTCCAGGAATTAAGCCTGTCGCAGGGAGTCGTAGAGCGAAAGACCACGATCCCGATCCTCGGCAATATTCTGTGCGAAGCCGAAGGCAATCGCGTGACGCTGACGGCGACGGACCTGGAGCTCTCCATCCGCACTTCCTGCGAAGCGAAGGTGAAAAAAGAAGGTTCCGGAACGATCCCCGCGAAAAAACTTCTAGAGCTGGTGAAGCTCCTGCCGGAAGGTGAAATCCGTTTCAAGCTGCTCGATAATCATTGGGTACAGATTCTAGCAGATCGGAAGACCTACAAGATGGTAGGAATGGCCAAGGATAATTTTCCCTCGATCCCTGAGTTCCCGCACCCGCTTGTTAAAATTCCCGCGAAAATCCTATCGTCACTGATCGCGAAAACGGCGTTTGCGATTTCCAACGAAGAATCGCGCTATACCCTGAACGGCGCATTGCTGCTGCTCAAGCCCGACACAATCACCATGGTGGCCACCGATGGCCATCGCCTGGCCGTTGCCGAGATCGATCACAAATTCGAGGGCCTGACCCGGGAAGTGCGTCCCCTGGTTCCCAAAAAAGCTCTCATAGAAGTGCAGCGCCTGGCCAGCGAAGCAGGCGAGGATGGCCAAATTGAGTTCGCTCTCGACGAGAGCCATCTCTTCTTTCGCGTCGGCGAACGCCTGCTGATTTCGCGGATGCTCACCGGTCAATTTCCAAATTACGAAGCCGTATTGCCGCGCGAAAACAACAAACACGTCGTCATGGAACGCGGCGAACTGAACGATGCCGTGAAGCGCGTCGCCCAACTGGCCGATACGCGCTCGCACGCCGTAAAACTTTCCGTCAGCAGCGAAGGCGTAGAAATTTCCGCGTCCAGCCCCGAATACGGCGAGGCCAAGGAATCAATCGAAAAGGAGTACAAAGGCGAGCCGCTCGCCATCGGTTTCAATGCGCAATACATGCTGGATTTCCTCGGTGCCGCCTCCGAAGGTCCCATCAGCCTCGAATTGAAGGACGAACAATCCGCCGGGCAAATGCGTCCTCTCACCGATGAGGCGTATCGCTACCGGTATGTGATTATGCCGATGCGGATTTGAACTTTAGTCTTCTTGTCATGAGTATGAGCGAACGGAAAATAAAAGCAGACAAAACTCCGCCCGTGCCAACTTGCAAATGCACCTGCCCCCGATGTGATATAGGGGATCACTGTGCTAAGAAGCCGGATTGTTTACATCCATCTTGGAAGGACGTTCTATCTAAGCGGAAGCCTCGGTCACGTGGCTGAGTTCCTGAGAGCGGTTTCTCAACTGTTTCGCCGCCCACTCCACAACTAACTGCTGAAATTCTTCTTGGGTGTATATGCCCTTATCGATAAGAAGGGTATTCATCGCATACAGAGCTGCCCTAAACCTGTCATCTCTGGACAGTACATCCAACGTTTGTTCGTATGACACGACTCTAAGCCTCCAGCCAATCTACTCAACCGATCTAGGCCTGACTCTATATCCGTGTGAGCAAAGTGTACACAGTATTCGAAGGATTTTCCACACACAAACGGCCCCGATATTTGCCCGTCGCGTCCAGCGAAACGAGGCAAGAAACAATAATGACCGCAGCCCTCCAAGCCATCGTAAGTGAAAGTAACTAAAACCCTTAGTTTATGGTTGTTTAACAGATTTGGCTTGAGAAAAGTCTACCCTCAAGCTATAATATCATCGGTCAGTCATTACATCAGTTTCCTCCAGTACGGCACGTCGGCCAGGCTGGTAGCGCCCCTGAATTGCATGCCCGCGCCAGAGCATGTGGAGCGCCCACGCCTGGAGGAAAGAAGTCTTCGCCGCGTCCGCTTCCGTTCATCGGAATCCGGACGGGATGGAGCAAGAACCCTTCGAGCCCCAGCCGAGAAGGATGGTTGAGGGCCACAGGGTAAGGTGACGGTCGATCCGATCTGAGATCGCCAAAAATCCGCGGGAGCATGCACAAACATGGCTGAAAAAGCAGCTGCAATTACGACTGGGGCAGGACACAAGTACGACGCCACTTCGATCAAAGTGCTCGGCGGCCTCGAAGCCGTGCGGTTGAGGCCCGCGATGTACATCGGCTCGACCGGGGAGCAGGGACTCCACCATCTGGTCTGGGAAGTCGTGGACAACTCGGTCGATGAAGCGCTCGCGGGATACTGCGATGAAATCAACATCGTGGTGCACGAGGATAATAGTGTCACGGTGACGGACAACGGACGCGGCATCCCGGTGGACATGCACGCCACGGAGAAAAAACCGGCTGCGGAGGTCGTAATGACCGTGCTGCATGCGGGCGGAAAATTCGACAGCGAGACCTACAAGGTTTCCGGCGGATTGCATGGAGTCGGCGTTTCCGTGGTGAACGCGCTTGCCGATAAGCTGGAATTGGAAATTTGGCGCGATGGAGAAGTCTGGGAGCAGTCCTACGAAGAGGGCAAACCGAAGAATAAGCTGAAAGTCACCGGGAAAACGCGCAAGACAGGCACGAAAATCACGTTTCATCCCGATCCCACGATCTTCGACGGACATAAGTATAACTATGAAATTCTGGCGCAACGCTTGCGCGAGCTCGCCTTCCTGAATAAGGGCCTGAAAATCACGCTTGCGGATGAACGCAGCGACAAATCCGCCGAGTTCCGTTTTTCCGGCGGCATCGCGGAATTCGTCAAACATTTGAATAAGGGCAAGGAAGTGCTGCACGATTCGCCCGTTTACATGGAAGGCAAGAAAGACACCGTCGAAATCGAAATTGCGCTGCAATACAACGACAGTTACGCGGAAAATGTGTTTGCGTTTGCCAACACCATCAACACGGTGGACGGAGGCACGCATCTTTCCGGCTTCCGCTCGGCGCTGACGCGCACGATCAACAACTTCGCGTCGTCCACGGGAATGCTCAAGGAACAGAAGGACGAAGTCACCATCACCGGCGACGATGTCCGCGAAGGACTGGTCGCCGTGGTGTCCGTGAAGCTGCCGCAGCCGCAGTTCGAAGGCCAGACAAAAGGAAAGCTCAACAGCGACATCAAAGGTCCCGTCGAACAGCTCATTAACGAAAAGCTTGGCGACTATTTCGATAAGCACACCACCGTGGCGCGCCGAATCGTCGGCAAGTGCATTGACGCGGCGCGCGCCCGGGAAGCGGCCCGCAAAGCACGCGAGCTGACGCGGCGCAAATCCGCGATGGATTCCGGCGGATTGCCGGGAAAGCTGGCCGATTGCCAGGAGCGCGATCCAGAGCGATGCGAAATATTCATCGTCGAGGGAGAGTCGGCCGGCGGTTCGGCCAAGGGCGGGCGCGACCGCAAGTATCAGGCGATCCTGCCGCTCAAAGGTAAAATCCTCAACGTCGAAAAAGCGCGCTATGACAAGATGCTGGGGCACGAGGAAATCCGCTGCATCATCACGGCTCTCGGCTGCGGCATCGGCAAGGACGATTTCGATATTTCGAAGCTTCGCTATCACAAGATCATTCTGATGACCGACGCGGACGTGGATGGCAGCCACATTCGAACGCTCCTGCTCACGTTCTTTTTCCGGCACATGACCGAGCTCATCAAGCGCGAGCACATCTACATCGCGCAGCCGCCGCTGTACCGGGTGAAGCGAGGGAAATCGGACCGCTATATTCGCGATGAGGACGAATTCAACCACGAACTGATGTCGCGCGCCACCGAAGACCACGCCGTAAAGCCGAAGGAAGGCAGCGTGCTGCAAGGCAACTCGCTGACAAAGTTCCTCTTAAACGTGCAGGAATACGATTCGGCAGTGGCCAAAATGGCGCGAAGGCTGCGGGACCCGCGCCTGGTGGACTTGCTGGCCACGAGCGATCTAGAAAAGAAAACGGACTTCGAGGACAAGAAGGCGCTTGAGAAATTGTCCAGGGCCATTGACAAGGCAAAGCTCGATCTCGACGCGAAGATTGTCTACGACGAAGAACACAGCCTCTACGATCTGGTGATCCCGGGCACCCCGGCGCGTCCAGGAGACAAAAAAATCAACTGGGCGTTTGCGTCCACTCCAGAATTCAAGCGCCTCCGCGCGTCGGCCAACGCCATCGGCGAACTGGATAAGCCTCCCTTCACCGTAACCCGAAACGGCGACAAGATCGTGAAGGAAAAAGCGTCCGACGTGCTCGCGTACGTTCTGGAAGACGCGAAAAAAGATTTCACCATCACCCGGTTCAAGGGCCTAGGAGAAATGAATCCCGAGCAGCTCTGGGACACGACGATGAACGCCGAGACGCGCACCCTCCTCAAGGTGCGGCTCGACGATGCCGCCGCAGCCGAGGAAATTTTCTCGACTCTTATGGGCGAAAATGTGGAGAGCCGCCGAAAATTCATCGAGGAAAATGCGCTGGAAGTGGTGAATTTGGATATTTAGTGGGCGAGAGGTGGAGAAAAAGCAATGTCAAGCTGTCCCAATCCTGGAGATAGCTTGTTGGCGCTAGGAGCTAATCCGCGGTCAGAAGCGCTTCTTGGTGCGGACCCCGATTGGATCTTTGCTTATGCGTTGAGTTTTAAGGAGGCAGCCGATATTGTCGTTTCACAAGTAGAGTTGGGAGTGGCACCGCCCGACGCTGTCGACTACCCAGTGGTCTTCTTATACAAACATTATCTAGAACTAATGCTCAAGGGGCTAATTCGGATCGGTCGACGCCTGAGATATGAGCATGAAGACTTCCCGAGAACTCATCAGCTGAGGCGATTGTGGAATCAATTCAGGCCGTTAATAGAGGCGATATACCCGGCTGGCAATAGCGTGGACACAGACACAGTCGAGCGGTGCATTTTTGAAATGGACGAACTTGACAGCAGCGGAGCTTCTCGATATGGCGAGGATTTGAATGGGAAGCCTACTTTGCCAAACGAGTTGCTTTTGAACCTTACCAATTTGCGCGATGTCATGGGTCGAATATCTGGGTTTCTGGAGGGAAGCTACGACTGGATGCATGAACTGTGGCAGCATGAGGCGGATATGGACTCGGACGCGTTTTAGCGCTTTGTGGGTCGCGGCTTCAGCCGCGACGTTAAAGGGTCCGATTAGGTGGGGCTTTAGCCCCTGGCGGTGCGGACATGGGGAGAATCGCCCGGCGCGTTCGACAAGCAGGCGTCTATTTTGTGACAACCGATACTTGGCAAAAGCATCCGCTTTTCATCAATACAGTCATGGCCAATATTGTCGTCGAGCAGATTGTTTGCTGCCGAGACCGGGGATTTTACATGCTGCATGCTTTTGTGGTGATGCCGGATCATTTGCATGTGCTGCTCACTCCGGCAGAGACAACAACCATTGAGAAGGCTATGCAGATGATCAAGGGTGGCTCGGCGCACAAAATGGGGCTTGAGCGGCCTAACAAATTTCCGGTCTGGCACACAGGGTTTCATGACCGCTGGATGAGAGATGCTGAAGAATATCGGGGCAGCAAGCGGTACATTGAGCAGAATCCCGTGGTGGCGAGGTTGAGCGAAGCGGCCGAGGCTTATCCATTTTAATCGGCGTGCGGTAGTTATGTCCTCGATCCTAGCCGGTTTGACGCCTCCAGGGGCTAAAGCCCCCTCTTGTTGGGCGATTGGATGTCGCGGCTGAAGCCGCGACCCACAAAGAATCGCGCGTGGAAAGCACGCGGTGAAGTCGCGGCAAGCGCGCAGCGAGCGCACAGGAAGCGCAGTGGAAGATTTTGGGGGAAATGTTCTACCAAATCAGTTGGACGACATTACCGGGATTGCGCGGATTGTCATGTTCGGAATTTCGGGCCGTGCCGACTGCTGCTCCGGATAACGTGCGCGGAGTTGCGGTCGAATGCGCA
Organism: Candidatus Acidiferrales bacterium; assembly: GCA_050014735.1. GTDB lineage: Bacteria > Acidobacteriota > Terriglobia > Acidiferrales > UBA7541 > Palsa-360. Next base: position 32,567 of record JBEKCU010000002.1, read on the forward strand.
AGCGAAGGCGAGCGCGATTCGCTGTTGGCTGAACTGGAAAAGCACTTTGGGCCCATGCGCTTTATGAATACGGCGGCCGCGTTTGACGGGGTAAAGGACTACATCGCGCAGCGACTTTTGCGCTAACTAGCATTTTAAGTTCGCCGGGCACGGCATGCCGTGCCCCTACACGAGAATACCAAGGACGGATCGATGGCAGACGAACCTGGCAAGCTGGCACACATGATTCCGGTTGAAATCGAGGCCGAGATGAAGAAGTCGTACCTCGATTACGCGATGAGCGTGATTGTGGCGCGCGCTATTCCCGATGTGCGCGACGGCCTCAAGCCGGTGCAGCGGCGCATCCTCGTGGCGATGAACGATCTGGGGCTGGCGTCGAATCGCGGCTACCGGAAATGCGCGAAGATTTGCGGCGACACGTCCGGTAATTACCATCCGCACGGCGAAGCCGTCATTTACCCTACGCTCGTGCGTCTGGCGCAGCCGTTCAACATGCGGTACATGCTGATCGATGGGCAGGGAAATTACGGCTCTGTGGATGGCGACCCTCCGGCGGCGATGCGGTACACGGAAGCGCGGCTCGCGAAAATTACCGAGGAAATTCTGGCCGATCTCGAAAAAGAGACGGTGGATTTCATTCCGAACTTCGACCAGACGCGCGAAGAGCCCGTCGTGCTTCCGTCGAGAATTCCGAATTTACTGGTGAACGGCGCAAGCGGAATCGCCGTCGGCATGGCGACGAACATTCCTCCGCACAATTTAGGCGAGATCATCGACGCCACGGTGATGCTGATTGAAAAGCCGGACACCACTCTGAAAGAAATCATGAAGGTCGTGCCTGGCCCCGATTTTCCCACCGCCGGGTATATTTCCGGCAGTGAAGGCATCGTGAACGCCTACAAAACGGGGCGCGGCAGCTTCATCATGCGCGCGAAGGCGGCGATCGAAACCGCCGCCAAGGACCGCGAGAGTATCGTCATCACCGAGATTCCCTACCAGGTGAACAAATCGCGCCTGATCGAACGCATCGCCGAGCTGGTACAGACGAAAAAGATCGAAGGCATCTCCGACGTGCGCGACGAATCCGACCGCGAAGGCATGCGCATCGTCATCGAAGTGAAACGCGGCGAAGAACCGAAAATTATTCTGAATCATCTTTTCAAGCTGACGCAGATGCAGGAATCGTTCGGCATGATCCTGCTGGCGATCGTGAACGGCCAGCCGCGCGAGCTCGGCTTGCTGCCGCTGCTGAAACTGTTCATCGAGCATCGCGTCGAAGTCGTGCGGCGGCGCACGCAATTCGATTTGCGCAAGGCCGAAGCGCGCGAGCACATTTTGGTCGGTTACTATATTTCGCTCGACCACGTGGATAACGTCATCAAAATTATCCGAGGTTCTTCCAGCCGGGCGAACGCCAGGGAGAATTTGCACGAATTCTTTGAAAATAAGGAAGTCAGGATTCTCGGTGCCGGGGATCGAACGGAAACGATCAAAGGCGTCAAGCTCGATCGAAAGAAGTACGGCCTGGCCGACGATGTGGCCGGATTGAGCTACGCTCAAATCGACGCGATCCTCGAACTGCAATTGCACCGCCTGACGCGGCTTTCCGTTGACGAAATCCTGAAGGAGCTGGCCGAAATCCGCGCGTTGATCGCCGAATTGAAGGAAATTCTGGCGAGCGAGAAAAAACTGAAGGGCGTGATCATCGCGGAGCTTCGCGAGGTTCAGAAAACCTTCGCCGATCCCCGCCGCACGGAAATCGTCGAGAGCGTCGAGGAGATCAAGCTCGAGGATTTGATTGCCGACGTGGACATGGCCATCACCGTCAGCCACGCTGGCTACATCAAGCGCACGCCGGTGGACGTTTACCGCCACCAATCGCGCGGCGGCAAGGGCCGCATCGGGGCGAAGACGCGCGAGGAGGATTTCGTCGAGTATTTATTTGTTGCCTCGGCGCACAGTTACATTTTGTTGTTCAGCTCCAAAGGCCGCGTTTATTGGCTCAAGGTCTATGAACTTCCCGAAGCCGCGGCAGCCACGCGCGGCAAGGCGATTTCCAGCCTCGTGAAGTTCCAGGACGACGAGCACCTGACGGCGGTCCTCGCGGCCACGAACCTCGAACAGGAAGGCATCTTCATTTTCCTGGCGACGCGCAACGGCACGGTAAAGAAGACGGCGCTCTCCGAGTTTTCGAATCCCCGTTCGACCGGCATCATCGCCATCAACCTGGAAAAAGACGACGAGTTAATCGGCGCGCACCTGACCGACGGCAAGCAGATGATTTTTCTCGCCAGCCATGACGGCCAGGCCAACCTTTTCCGAGAAACGGAAGTGCGCTCAATGGGCCGCAACGCAGGCGGCGTATACGGCATGGACCTGGCCAAGGGCGATTACCTGGTGGGCATGGAGCCTGTGCAACCCGATTTCGAAATCATCAGGAAGGAAGCGAAATCGGACACACAGAATCTCGATGAGATCGAGAACGAAGCGATCAAGGATTCACTCACGTCCCTGATGCTGACCGTCTCCGAGAAAGGATTCGGGAAGCGCACGCCACTGGCCGAATATCGCATCACGTCCCGTGGTGGCAAGGGCGTAATCAACCTGAAATCCACCGACCGCAATGGCCCGGTCGTCGCGGCGCTGCAGGTCACCGAGGAATCCGACGTGATGATCATTACCGAATACGGTAAGGTGATCCGCGTCCACGCCAACGAAATTCGCGAGGCGGGCCGCTCGACGCAAGGAGTGCGCCTGCTGCGCCTCGAGGACGGCGACAAGATCGCCGCCGCCGCGTCGATCCTTGAGGATGACGAGGTGAGTGAAGAAAAGAAGTAGTGGAACCTGGCGGGTGCAAACAATATGGCGTTCATGGACCCTGTTCTTGAGCCGCTGCCGCCAATTTTCACCGCTCATCTTTTCCCGAAGATTGAGGGGAAGCTGATCGAGCTTCTGCATTCGCTCACGCCGCGGGACTGGGATCGGCAAACCCTCGCTCCTAGATGGAAGGTGAAGGACGTTGCGGCGCACTTGCTGGACACCCAGCTTCGCAATCTTGACGCTTCGCGGCGCGATCCCACAACTGAGAGTCCCAGCGCCATTTCCGGCGCCGAACTCCTGACTCTGATCGATTCACTGAATGCGGAAGGCATTCGTAGATATGGGCAGTTGAGCCCGGGCGAGTTGATTTCGAAATTGAAAGATGCCGCAGGCGAAGTCGCCGAATATTTCCAGTCGCTCGATCCGTTCGCTCCGGCGATGTTTTCCGTAAGCTGGGCGGGAGAAGAAAAATCGCTGAATTGGTTCAACACCGCGCGCGAACTCACCGAGCGCTGGCACCATCAGCAACAGATTCGCCTCGCCGTGGATAAGCCCGGAATCATGACGCACGAGCTTTACCATCCTGTCCTGGATTGTTTCATGCGGGCCCTACCTTACGCCTACCGGGATGTGACAGCGAATCCAGGAGTGCTGGCACGCTTCGATATCTCGGGCGGCTGCGGGGGAAGTTGGTTTTTGTACAGGCACGCCGGCGCTTGGATCTTGAATTCCGTGCCCTTCGGCAAGCAAATCTCTCGGACGGCGATCCCTCAGGAAATTGCCTGGCGAATCTTCACGAAAGGCATCGCCCGGGACGCAGCACGAGCGCAAGTGCAAGTGGAGGGAGATGAGGAAATCGGCCTTCACATTCTCAAAATGATATCGATCGTCGGATAAAACGCAGGTTGGCGAATCCGGTTTTTCATTAGCGACGGGCGCACATCTCAGACTCAGGACCGTGGATGCTCACGAAGTCGGTAGCCAGCGGATTGGCCGCCGAGCATAACATGTCGTGTCCTTTCAACTGCGACAACCCTTTCGGGCTAATTCTCTGCTAGGTAGTAGCCCGGCCGAGTGCGAACTTTAGTCCCCATGCGATCCACGGTCACCGTGATGTGGTGATAACCCAAAATGTCAGAGTCCGTGGGATGATAGCTGAGTGTGTACTGTGAATTCAGCTCACCGCCGATCTTATCGATTGCATCTTCGATCGAGTGGTCGCGAAATGTGGATTGATTCAAGCCGCCGGTAGCAGCGGTAGCAACCTCAAGCGGACGGTCCTTCACGATGGCCTTCACGTGTTGCACAGTCCATTCCGCAAGCGCAAGGACATCGACGTTGGCCGCCGAGCCATATCGCTGTTGCTGGTCGCTTGACGGTGTCTGCGGCATGCCGGGCACGGGAGGCAGGCCGAACGTGCCGGGCGGCGTTGACTGCACGGTCTTAGGTTGCGATTGTGAGCGCAATGCGGCTGCGGCCGTCGAAAGCCCCACGCTATAGATAACAACGTTCGAGAGTTGCGCATCGCGCAGGACTTCACCCAATTTTTGCTCGCTGCCGCTATCCTGCGATTCCCCCACGACGATGATCACTCTGCGGCGCGTGATCGGACGGTCCTGCAACAGGCGAACCGCAGTGGAAAGGGCGCTGTACAGACGCATGCCGCTTGTACCGATCGTTAGATGAGCAATCGCATTCTCGATCTTGTCGTTGTCCGTGGTGAAGGGCAGCAGTCGATCGACGCTGTCGTTGTAGCCGACGACGGCCGCCTCACCCGACTGGCCGACGACAGTTTGCGTAAAGACAATCGCGGACTTCTGAATAGCGGGAATGAGCGGAGCGACGTGCGAGCTGGTTTCAAATACCAACACCACGGAGAGCGGCTCGCCCCCGAGGTCGAAGGATTCGATTGTCTGATCGGCGCCGTTATCGAGTACTTTGAAGTCTTTCTTATCGAGGCCCAGGAGCAAATTCCCTTTGGCGTCGGTCACGGCGACAGGCACATTCACCAAGGCCACCCTCACACGAATGGCGCCGTCGGGCGGCCTTTGGATCGCCGCACCTGGTTTTGGCGGTATGGGACCCTGAGTCTCTTGGGCATGAAATGGAAGAGCGAAGAACGCTATCCACATAGCCAAAGCGGCAATTCCGGTGACGAAAGCTCGTTTCAATTTCATGCCCCCTAGTCTACTCCATTAGAAGCGGAAAGGGACACCCGCGTTGGCCGAATGGACAAACGCGGAACACGATCTCCCCGTGTTGCTGGTGTTTCGCCAAGGCGCTTGCGTAGAATGACGGATTGTAGAAGGTCCAACTGGAGGCTTCATGAGCCCGCGGCGCAAGCACACGGAACTCGATCCGCCTTATCGCGATCCGATATTCATGGGGAGCCTTCCGGCGCGGCCCGTGCGCATCATAACGGAATATATCGATCCGCTCGAGCGCCTTCGCCGTGAAAAAGTCGGCGACACAATCGTCATGTTCGGATCGGCCCGCATTCACTCGCGTGAAGAGGCCTTGGCTCACCTGTCCAGACTCAAGAAACGAAAAGGGTCGAGTCCCACTCCGGAATACCGCGCCGCGATCGGTGACGCGAAAGCCGCCCTCGAAATGTCCCGCTATTATGAGGAAGCCCGCGAACTTTCCAGGAAAATTACGGCCTGGGCGATGACCCTTGGCGATCGTCCCCGGCGCTTCGTGATCTGCTCCGGGGGCGGACCGGGGATCATGGAAGCGGCAAACCGCGGCGCGGCTGACGCAGGGGGAAAGTCCATCGGGTTGAGCATCGAATTGCCCCATGAGCAGCGTCCCAACGATTACATCAGTCCCGAGTTGAGTTTGATGTTTCATTATTTCTTCATGCGCAAACTCTGGTTCGCTCAGCTGGCGAAAGCGCTGATCGTGTTTCCGGGCGGGTTCGGCACGATGGACGAGTTGTGGGAAATGCTCACCCTGATGCAAACGGGTAAATTACACCGGCGCAACTTGATCTTGATTTACGGACGAAAGTATTGGGACCGCGTACTCGATTGGAAGCATATGCTACGCTGCGGGACCATTAGCCGGCGCGATTACGCATTGTTGGAATTCGCCGACACGGTGGATGAGGCCTTCCGGCGCGTGCGCCACGGCGTTGACAAGTATCATCTGGAGCCCGACACGCTGCTGAAGTCAGCCGCCGAGCAGATCGACCGCCAACAAAAATAAGCGGGCCAACCGCCCGCGGCAGTTGGCCCGCCCTCATTCCCCCGGAACCTCTGGTCGAAATCCCTAGCGGCCTTAGTTCGAGGATGTTACCAAGAGGTCCGAAAAAACGCCTTCAAAGCGGCGCTTTTCGTCCTGATCGTGCAGCATGACGACGGGAACAATCCGCAACTGATGGCGGCATGCGCGGCAAGCGGCCATTTCGCCTTGCAGGTCCTGAAGGAATCCATCGGTGAAATGGTATTGATCCCTGGTGCGCCGCGCCGCTTTCATGCCGTGCTCACCGCAATAAGGGCAGTTGTACTCCAGCGTGTCCTCTTGCGGATCGCGTCCAAGCGCGGCCCAACCCGTATAGCGAACCCCAACAGCCTCTTTCGAATGAAGACTCATGATTTTATACCTCGCCTTCGATCCTAACCAACCAATCTGCCTATGTGATGCGCGAGCACTCAGAAACGGTGCATAAAAAGCGAAAGAGACTGTGAAATTAGAAATCAATTCTTGCGAGGTAAAGTTCCACCGGAATCGATAGCCAATGGCGCCAGCGGAACGAAGGGGCCCGAGGATGTCGGTGCGTCGGCCCTTGCTGCTTCCGAAAACAGCTGCGTTCGCGCACAAATTGAGATGCTCCATTTTTGCGGGGCGGTTGCCCTGACAGTCGTGGGGGGGGCATGCCGTGTCCCTATATCCACCGGCGCTCGCAAGTGAGAAATAGAGACAGACAGGATCTAAAGGAGGTGTTCGCGCGCGTGAACAGCGATCGTTTCACGCGCTGCATCGCGCACTCGGACAATTTCTTTCCAGTCGGACGCATCCGATTCCGGAACGATCGGGGAACAGATCGTAACTGTGATACAGCCCCGTCGGGGAAGCCATGTGCCGTCGCGCAGGGTGCCGCGTGTTCCCGAAAGCGCGACGGGCACAATCTCGCGCTGCGCGGCAATGGCGGCTTTGAATGCGCCCAGATGAAATGGGCGTACGCCGGGCTGAGCCGTGAATGTTCCTTCGGGAAAAACAAAAACGGATTCACCGCGACGCAGAGTTTGCTCGATTTCCTCGGCTTGTTGCAAGCGCGCCTGAGGATCTTCACGGTTAAATGCGAAATGCCCAAGTTTGCGGAGAAACGTGCGAAAAAACGGCATGGATTCCACTTCGCCTTTCGCAACGAAATGATAATTCACGCCGAGAACGGCCATCAGCACGACAATGTCCACATAGCTAGTGTGATTGGCGACAAACATGCGAGGCGCGTTTTTCTCGATAAACTCGCGGCCCTCTACACGCACGCGCCAGCCCGCAAGCTTCACATAGGCGCGCAGAGCCGTGACTGTAACTCGTGCCCCGAATGTTCGTGAAGGAGAAATCAGAACCAGGAACCACGCGGGGAGCAGTAACACCGCAAACAAGACAATCGCGTAACACCCGTAAGCAGTGTCCACAATCTTTCGCAGAGCCGCGCGAATGCGCCCCGCGCTCGATTCGCGCGCCAGGCGCGCAACCTGCAGCCACACCGGCGGAGCGCTGGAGCCGAGGTCGCCGGAAAGAAATCGTTTTTTCGTGCCGTCGCGCTGCAATTTTCCGCTCGACGTTTTGGGGATGGCATTCGGCGGAATAACTTCCACGACATCGGGTGGCAGTCCCATCGTCGCCGTGACCTGCGCCGTGATTGCCTGTGCGATTCGTGCGCGTGCCGCCGGTTCCTTTTCGCGCGTTTCAGCGACGATCACCAATCGCTCCGTACCGGTTTTTGGGTCGGCCGCCCCAAACGCAACGACGCAGCCTTTGCGCACGCCCGCTACCTGAGCAACGGCGTCTTCGATTTCATGCGGATACAGGTTGTGTCCCGCGTGAATGATGATGTCTTTCACGCGTCCGGTAATATAAATCTCGCCGTCGGCCCGATACGCGCGATCGCCGGAATTAACCCACCCTGCGGCGGCGCCTTGCGGAAATACGGCCGATGTCGCAGCTTCGTTTCGGTAATATCCCTGTGTGACGGAAGGTCCGCGAAACCACAATTGACCTTCCACGCGCTCCCCCGATTCATCTCCACGATCATCTGCAATTCGCACTTCGTGTCCGGGAACAGGCGAACCAACGGAGACAAATGAGATCACGTCGGCGTCCTGCTCAGAGCCACCGGGAGGCGCCGGCACTGCGCGGCCCTCGCGGGCGAACGCGCCGCGTTCGAGACGGTCCACGAGGGCGCCGCGGCCAAGGGGCGGAATCGTCACAGCAAGTGATGCTTCCGCAAGGCCGTAGACAGGCAGCAGGGTTTCGGCGTGAAAACCGCATGAAGCGAAGCGCTGGGCAAAACGGTCAAGAGTTCCGGGAAGGACGGGCTCGGCGCCGTTTAGCGCGGCGCGCCAGGAACTCAGATCGAGACCTTTCATGTCCTCGTCCGAGATTTTTGCGGCCGCCAATTCGTACGCAAAATTCGGCGCGGCTCCCACTGTGCCGCGGTAGCGGTCGAACGCACGCAACCAGCGAGCCGGCCGCGAAAGAAACGCCAACGGCGAAAGCACAACCACCGGCAAACCGAAATACAGCGGCATCAGCCACGCGCCGATCAGTCCCATATCGTGGTAGAGCGGCAGCCAACTCACTCCGACGTCGTCGTTGCAAAGGCCGAGCGCTTCTCCGATTGCGCGAACGTTGGCCAGCAAATTGGCGTGCGTCAGCATGACGCCCTTGGGATTGCCGGTCGAGCCCGACGTATATTGCAACAGCGCGAGATCGCTGCCACGCGAGTGCGGTTGCGGCCCCAGTGGTGCCGGAACGCGCGATTCTATTAGCGCCTCGGCTGTCACCACGCCCTCCAGGGAAGACACCAGAGGCTTCAGCAGCTTGGCGACGCTTGCCGCTTCGCGAAACGTCAGCAGTAACCGCGCACCTGCGTTGGCGAGAATCGCCGATTGCCGTTGCGCATATTCCGCGACGCGATCGGCTCGAAAGGGAGGATAAATTGGAACCGGCGTCGCCTCGGCCAGCAGCGTCCCAGCGAACGTCAGAAAAAATTCGCGAGACGTCGGGAGCATGAGCGCCACGCGGTCGCCGCGCCCGATACCTCGCTTCACCAGATCCGCTGCAACGCGTTCGGCTCCCGTGAGAAGGTCGCCAAATGTGAGGGACGGACTTTCACCATCGTCCTCATAAAAAATCAAGTGCGTCCGGGAAGGTTCAGCGCGCCCGCGGTGACGCAGCACCTCTTGAAATGTCTCCGCGGCGAGCAGTCCTTCCGCAATTCCCCTGGAGGAACTGTCTGGAACGTACGGCGCAGCGTCGGAATGCGGTTCGGCAGCCGTGGAGGCTCCTTCCGCAACACCAAACGCCGAGATCAGGTCCTGAACGGTCTCGGCTTCCGACAGAACCCGTTCGTCCAATCGCATGCTGAAGGCTTTTTCGAGACGCAACAGCAACTCGACGCGCTCAAGGCTGCCGAGACCTAAATCTCGATCGATGTGCGCGGACACGCTGACCGCACCGAGCGCGGAATGGTGCCCGAGCTCGGCGACAAGCGCGCGCACGACATCGAGCAGCCGTTCCCGGTCCGCGACTGCGTCGAATTGTCGTACAGAAGATGCCATACGAGTTGCGTTGCGAATTGCCAACGACAATTCACCGTACCCGGTGACCCCTCACGTCGAGCGGACAGCGTTTTCGCGAACAAATTGGAAGTGCGGCTGGCCGTAGGCTATCACGCAGCC
>JBEKCU010000003.1:0-61439 GCA_050014735.1 Candidatus Acidiferrales bacterium
CATGTACACCTGCATCCCGGCGCGGTGGGCGGCGATTACACCGGCCTCGGCGTCTTCGAGCACGAGGCACCGGACAGGGTCGATACCAAGCCGTTCTGCCGCCAGCAGAAACAAGTCCGGCGCGGGCTTGCCGTTGGCCACGTCGTCTCCGGTGGCAACGACGTCGAAACGATTGAGCAATCCTGTTGCGAAAAGTTCGGAAACGGCTACTTTCCGCTGGGTCGAGGTTGCAACGGCCTTCGACACGCGTCGGGAATCGAGCAGGTCCAATAGCTGATCGAGCCCGCGCTTCTTCGGCAGAGGCGATTTCTGGAATTTCGACTCAAATTCTCGATACCGCTCTCGAAAGGCGTCAATAGGGAATTCGGGCCCGAACTCATCGAACATCACATGTTCCCCATCCTGAGTCTTCCGGCCAATCATTCGCGAGTAGGCGGTTTCTGACAAGACATACCCGAGTCCGATCGCAGCCTGTTGCCACGCCGCGCGGTAAAGTGGCTCAGTATCCAATATCAATCCATCCATGTCGAAAATTACAGCTCTAATTTGCATATCGTGTGGTGGAGACCTAAGTCCGCTTGTCAGGCACGGCAATTTTGCCGATTAACTCAGCCGCGTCAATCACTCCAGTGCCGGAATCCATAAATTAACTTGGTTGTGCGGCAAATATTCGCAAGTCTCAATTGCGAGCTTGCCGATTTCCAACCAAAATTCTCTCCTGCCCCAAACATTTTAGGCCATAATGCCGGGCGACCGTTCTGGAGGTGATTATTGCCCGAGAAGCCACCCGATAAGTCATCCGACAAACCTTGGAGTTCGACGGCGCCGCCCACTGAATTTCGTCCCTACGTCGATGAATTCAGCACGCTCAAGGAATTCAGCTGGCGCGCGGTTATCCTCGGCGCGATTTTCGGGGCGCTGTTTGGCGCGGTCTCGGTGTATGTCGGTTTGCGCGCCGGTCTGACGGTGTCCGCGTCGATTCCCATCTCCGTGCTTTCGATTTCGATCCTGCGCGCGTTCGGAAAATCCACCATCCTTGAAAACAATATCGTGCAAACCACAGGCTCGGCGGGCGAGTCGGTTGCCGCCGGCGTGATTTTCACGCTGCCTGCGCTGATTTTCATGGGCTTTTCTTTGAATACCGAATATTGGCGCGTCTTTTTTCTAGCATTGATCGGCGGATGGCTCGGCGTGCTGATGATGATTCCGCTGCGGCGACAATTGATCGTCAAAGAGCATGGCAACCTGCTTTATCCCGAAGGCACGGCTTGCGCCGACGTGCTGGTCGCGGGGGAAAAGGGCGGTTCCTTTGCAAGCAGCGTGTTCTGGGGGCTCGGCATCGGCGGCGTTTACACTTGGCTGATGAACTCGATGCAGATGTGGCCGAGCCAGCCGGAATATCAGCCGAAATGGCTGCCGGGAGCTTCGTTTCGCGCCGCGATCACATCCGAATATCTCGGCGTTGGCTACATCATTGGACCGAAAACGGCCGGCACGATTTTCGCGGGTGGCGTATTTTCATGGCTCGTTCTGATTCCCGCCATCCGGTTTTTCGGACAGGGCATGGCCGGTCCGCTCTATCCTTCAACGATTCCAATCGCCCAGATGTCGCCCGATCAGTTATGGTCCAGTTACATTCGGCCCATCGGCGCGGGCGCGGTGGCTGCGGCGGGGCTCATTACTCTCATTCGAACGACGCCGACGATTCTGAGCGCGCTCACGGCCGGACTGAAAGATGTGCGTGCTCAGCGGGCGGGGACCGCCAAGCGGGCCGGACGGCTGGACCGCGATTTGCCGATCAGCTTCGTGTTGATTGGGTCCGTCGTGATTGTGGCGATGATGTGGGCATTGCTGACGTTTAAACCGATTCCTGGGGCGAGCACGGGAATCGTTTCGAATCTGATCGCGGCGCTGTTCGTCATTGTTTTCGGCTTCTTGTTCGTTACGGTGTCATGCCGCATTTGCGGGCTGATCGGCACTTCGTCGAATCCGGTGAGCGGCATGACGATCGCAACGCTCATGGCCACCTGCGCGATGTTTCTGGTGGCGGGCTGGACCGGCGGTGCGTACGCGGCGCTTGCGATCACCATTGGCGGAGTCGTTGCCATTGCGGCGGCCAATGCTGGAGCGACTTCGCAGGACTTGAAGACGGGCTATTTGGTTGGCGCTACGCCCGTGAATCAACAGATCGGGTTGATCGTCGGTGTGCTCGTGGCGTCGTTCGTCATCGGACTCACGCTGATCGGAATGAACAAGGGCCTGGAAAAATATACGCCGAACGCCATTCCCATTAGCATCTCGCAGCTTCCCGAGGGCGTGCAGGTCGAGTCCCAGAATTACGAGCACGCTGGCAAGACATACGTGCTGGTAAATGCGCTGGGCTCGCAGGAAATTCCCGACGGAAAATATCTTTACGATCCTGGAACGCAGCGGATTGAAATTCAGTGGGTGCAGGGCATTGGCAGCGAGGCAGCTCCGGCCCCGCAAGCGCGCTTAATGGCCACGGTGATCAACGGAATCCTGACGCAGCGGCTGCCGTGGAGATTGGTGCTGCTTGGAGTCTTCCTGGTGATCGCGATTGAATTGCTCGGTGTTCGCTCTCTTTCGTTCGCAGTGGGCTCGTATCTTTCGATCGCAACAACCATGGCAATTTTCGCGGGAGGTGCGGTCCGATGGCTGGTCGAGCGCAACAAGTCCGCGATCGCCGGGTCCGAAAGCGAAGTCAGCCCAGGGGCGCTGTATTCCAGCGGATTGATCGCAGCGGGCGGCGTCGTGGGCCTGCTGGCAATTATCATCAAACTGATGGAAATTCGAGGATGGGTGACGCCCGATAAATTCAACGTCGGCCAGAAATGGATTGGAAGTCTCGCGGTGAACGACTGGCTCGGCGTTGTGATGTTTCTGCTGCTTGCGTCGTCGCTATTTGTGTTTGCGCGCAGAAAGCTGGAATAGACGCAGCCAAAATGAAAATTGAATGGCACGAAAGGATTGTGCCGAGGCCGGGTGCCGCACCTTTCACGTCTTTTGTGAAGGGTGCGGGTTTAGATGCAAGTACAAAGTCATCTGTGAAGAACGGGTTGCGACCGGGCCGCATAAATTGCGGATGGCCTGGACATTAAACCCGCACTCTTGAAAATCGCAAGGATGCGGCACCCGGGGGCATGGGAAGATTGGGTGGACCGATGAGATTTTCTTACAACGGTAAACAGCGATGAAAAAAACTGGATTCCTGGTTGCGATTCTACTCGTAGGAACCGTGCGCTCGCTTGCCGCGGCGAATTGCGAGAACCTTTCCTCTGTTTCTCTGCCGAATACCACGATTTCTGCGGCGGTTTCAATAGCAGCGGGCGCGTTCACGCCAAGTGTTGCCCCAACGCCTGCCAACGCGGCGAAATTCAAGGATCTTCCCGCATTCTGCCGAATTCTCGGAACCATTCGGACCAGCGACGTCTCAAGCGTCAAGTTTGAAGTCTGGATGCCCTCCGACAAGTGGAACGGCAATTTCCGCGCTGACGGCTTCGCATTTTATGGCGGAACGATGGACCCGGTGGTCCTTGCTACCGCGATGCGCGACGGTTACGCAACCGCTACGACAGACTTGGGGGGTGACGGAACGCCGAGCGCGAACTACTTGATGGGACATGCGGAAAACCTGAAGGATTGGAACGACAGGGGCTGGCACGAAACCACGCTGACAGCCAAGGCGCTGATCGCCGCGTATTACGGTAGAGGGCCGAAACTCTCCTACCTGGACACAACAGGCGGTGGCACGAGGCAAGGGCTGAAGGAAATTGCGCTGCACCCTGCGGATTACGACGCGCTTGCCGCGGGCGGATTGACGAACTACACGACGCACTTCGTCTTCGCGATGATTTGGGCGTGGCAGGCGACGCATGAAACCGAAGCCAGCCTGATCTCGCGAGATAAATTGAAAGTGCTTCACCAGGCTGCGCTCGACGCCTGCGATGCGAATGATGGTGTCCGGGATGGCATGATTCAGGATCCGGAGCACTGCAAATTCGATCCGGGAGTGCTGCTTTGCAAGAATGGCGACGCGGCCGATTGTTTGACGGCGCCTCAGGTGGATGCGGCGCTCAAGATTTACAGCCCAGTATTCAACTCGCGAACCAAGGAACAAATTTACGGCCCGCTGATGCCAGGCAGCGAGCTTACGTGGCAATCGATTGTCTCGGCTCCGGGTACAGTGCCCACGGGATATCCGGCTGATTTTTTCAAGTACCTCGTGTTTAAGGATCCGAATTGGGATTACAAAACCCGGCCGATCGATTACGACAGGGACTTCGATTTAGCCAACGCGCCGGATATTGCGGCCGTGAACGCGATCGACACGAATTTCAAAGCCTTTTTCGATCGAGGCGGCAAAGTTCTCTTCTACGTCGGTTGGGGCGACGACAACTCGCCGCTGGATTGCATCGAGTATTACAAGAAAATTGTGGCCGGGCTGGGATCGAAAGCGAGCAGCGTCATACGCTTATTCATGATCCCGGATGTGGGGCACTTGCTCGCCAACGGAAATATTGCCTATTCCAAAGTCTGGCCCCCACCCAACGGATACTCATTCGATCCGATGGAAGTATTGACCCAATGGAAAGAGAAGGGTAAGGCGCCCGCGCAAATTGTCGTGTCCCATAAAACGAATGGCGCCGAGGACCGCCAGATGCTGGTGTGCCCGTACCCGCAGCTGGCTGTCTATAAAGGAAAAGGTAGCACTGGTGACGCTGCGAATTTTGTGTGCAAGAAACCGTAATCGAAATATGCCTCAATAATTCAGCACCGGCCCGGACTTACCCGACCACTCCGCGTAGTGCTGTTCGATTGTGCGGCCCACACAGAAGCCCCATGAAAACTGGCGCATATCTTTCCATTTTGCTGGGACAACGTAACGCTCAGTGGCTTCTTCGACGGGCACGCCGGCCTTGTATAATTTTTGCGCTTGATCGGCCATGTCATCGAAAAGTGCGAGCATTAGAGCGACGGCTTCCTGGCCGCAGACCTGGCCGTGTCCCGGAACAAAAATTGTGTCCTTATCGAATTTTGCGAACTTGGCGACGTTCGCGCGCCACTTCGTCGGATAGCCGTTGATATTCGTCGGATACTGGCCGTAGACGAGCAAATCGCCCGCGTAGACGACGTTTCGCTCGGGAATGCGGAAAATCAGATCGGTGTCCGTGTGGCCGATATAGAACTCGATCACGACGGTGAGGCCGCCGAGGTCGATCTTCATGGGCATTTTTGCGGGATCGAGCGGGCGGCTCGGCACTCCCAGGACGGACTGCATAGCGAACGTAAACAAGCTGGTAACGCCTTCGATGTCGGACTGGGCATGCTGGCGTTGGACGTCCGTTTTTGCTTCTTTCACGCGCTTTTCGAATGGCGCCAGAAACCTGGGGAGGTCTTCCTTCTGAAATCTCAGGAAACAGGAAGTCATTCGTGTAGCAGCATCGGCATGAGCCCAGACGGGGATACCCGCGCCTCCATAGTAGGTATTCCCTAGCGTATGATCGAAGTGCCAGTGCGTGTTGAGCGCGGCCTGAATCGGTACTTGCGTTACGCTGCGCAGAGTCTCTAATTGGAAAGATGCGCCGATGGGCGTC
This sequence comes from Candidatus Acidiferrales bacterium, assembly GCA_050014735.1. Lineage (GTDB taxonomy): Bacteria > Acidobacteriota > Terriglobia > Acidiferrales > UBA7541 > Palsa-360. The sequence goes on from JBEKCU010000003.1 coordinate 5,616, forward strand.
TGAAATCCTTCGATCAGTACGGCCGAGTCTTTTCCGACGACGAATCCGCCGTTCGAACGAGTCTGCATGCCCTTGGTGCGGTCGGAGATTGTGGCATAAACGCCGTCCCCGATCTTTCGAACCAGTGCAAAACCCTTGTCGACGATTGGCTGTTGTGCGATGCGCGGATCGTTCGGCAGGGATTGGCTTTGAGCCAGCGCCGCCAGCGGCGCGAATTTATTGGCGGCATATAGCGCACCCAGGGAAGTTGTATCCGCGAGAAAGCTCCGCCGGGAAAATGGCTTCGAAAAGTTTTTCATGGGATCTCCACTAAGCTTGGGGAGCATAGTGGATTCGCATCCACGGAGCAACGGAATTCTACGTTTGGTAGTGTCCTAATTTAGAGGAATGCGTTCGAAGAAATGTGAAGCTGCGACTTCGGAGTTTACCCCCGGGAACGCTAATCGCCCGATTGGCGACGGTACAGAAGCACAAAACGCCAATCGGGAGATTGGCGTTCCCAGGGTTCGCCCCAGGCGACATCCGAACTCAAATTTAAATTAGGACGCTATGCTACGCCTTATGCGGCTTTTTGATCCCGTCATACATGATGATTGACAGCACGACGAGAACCCACACGGGAAAGACGCCCATGCCGGGAATTGCTTCGACGATCAGGCCCGGAAGCAGAGCCCATCGCCGTCCTAGAACGAGAAAGAGGGCCAGAGCCGTTGCCGCGTCGAGCGCGATTTGTAAGGGCGGGGCGATTACGGTGGCCATGGCGAGGACGTCGGAGACGGCGGCGACTCCGAATGCAAACGCCATTTGTGCCCGGGAGTGGCGCTTGAATGGGGCGATCGGTTCTATTGAGGTGACAGTTATCGGCTTGCTGGTTGTTTCCATGCGCCTGTTCAACCCAATATTAACTGTGCCATGAAGCGAGTTTATCCGCAAGCGCGCGTGAAGATATGTTGCTAGAGCGATAAAAGTATGAGTATTTTAGAAAAGCATGCGCAACCGCGAGGTCAGCTCGGTCATAAATTTGGATTTCAAGCAGGCACGAGATTTGCGAGTTCGACCCGATTACGCCCGCCTCTCTTTGCACGATAGAGCGCTTCGTCCGCCAATCGCAGAACGGATTTAGCGGATTTGTCGGACCCAGGCGAAACGGCAATTGCACCCAAGCTTAAAGTGACCGGGAAATTGCCCTCCGATGTTCGCACCGGGCTAATGCTGATTTCGGTTCGCAGCAATTCAGCGCGCTTCATGGTAGTTGCCGTATCGCATCCGGGGGCGATGATCAGAAACTCCTCGCCGCCGTATCGGCCAAGGATATCGTACGGTCTAATGCCGCGTTTCAGCCTGCAGGCAATCTCTTTCAACACTTCGTCGCCAGCCGGATGTCCATACGAATCGTTGATTTCCTTGAAGTGATCCACGTCGGCCATGATCAATCCGCATGGTTTCTTGTCGCGGTTGACCCGATCGATTTCGCGAGCCAGAGCGTTCAGTGTTTCTTTCCGGTTCCAGAGCTCGGTCAAAGCATCGTGGGTTGCTTGCTCGCGAAGCTCTTCCCGTATCGTGATCAGTCGGTCCTGCAAGTCGAGGATCCGTTTTGCCACGGCAAGCTTCGCCCTCAATTCGAAGCCGTCGAAAGGTTTGACCAAGTAATCGTCGGCTCCTTGGTCAAAGGCAGTCAGTAATTCATCTTTCTGAGATTTATTCGTTAGAAGAATGATGTACACATAGTGTTCAATCGGCTCACTTCTGACAATCTTGCAGACCTCCGAACCCGGCAAACCGTCCATTTCCCAATTGAGAATACCGATCTTGGGCGGGTCGTGCTGCAAGAAATACTTCAATGCGTCCTTGCCATCCTGAGCAGTCACAACTTCAAATCCAAAGCGAGCCAGCATTTTGTTAAGCAGTTGTTCGCCTGCACTTACCACTATTTTCATTTGGGGCCTCTGTGCCGTATTGCCGAATTCGATTATCTTCGCGAAGTGGACGGAGTCGCAAAATGCCTAAGTCCCTCCATTTCCGCTAACACTTTCCATCTTGGGAGTTCATCGGAAACTCCCATCTCCTGGAGGAAGCGATGGTCCCACAAGCTCCTGGTATCGATTGTGGAGCCGTCATGTTCGAGAGCCAGCAGATTGGCTGCGTAGACCGCTCCCAAAGCGTCAAAATGGCAATGAGGAACCCGGGCCGGAGTGTGATGATAGGCAATCGCTTCCGTGATGGAAGTGGGCAGCCCCCAAAGACTTAGCAAATAGGCCCCGATTTCGGCATGAGTGATTCCCCAAAGCTCTTCCTCAATTTGATAGAGAGGCCGCTCTTGATCGGCCGCGGTTGAGATCAGCCAGTTCAATCGCACCGGAACTTTCCAGGCGAGCACAAGCTTCCCGACATCGTGAAGCAGAGACGCCACGATTGCGGCATCACGCACCTCGCGCGACAAATTCATGCTTCTTGCAATATCGGCGGTCAGCCGGCTGTGAACTTGCAAGTGTTCGATCGAAAATCCAGGCACGGCTGGCGCTTTCTCGAATCGGCTGTAAACCTCGGCGGAAAGCACAAGATTCTTGATGATATTCAAACCGAGATAGCTGGCCGCCATCTGCACGGTGGCAATTTCCTGGCTCGTCCGAAATAAGGCGGAGTTCACCAGCCGCAGCAGCTTGGCTGAAATCGCCACGTCGTTTTCAACAATTTCAGCAATTTCCTCGATTGACGTGTCAGGTTGGTCGAGTTTTTCGACTAGCTTCATATAGACGGTGGGCGCGGAAGGCAAGTCTCCCAAATCGCCCACAGTACGAGACATGAGCTCACCGTCTAGAAGATCCCTTAATTTGCAGGATCGTTCCACTGCCACCGACAGCTCCTCCAGCCTGAAGGGCCTCATCAAAAATTGATGGACGAGAGACGCAACAGGAAGGGAGGACCGAGTTTGATTGACAAGGCCGATTCGGACGACGGCAGGAAACGCCTCCCGGACCGTGAAAAAAAAGGATTTATCATTGTCTGACTGCAGATTGCCAATCACGATGTCCCAAGGGCTGGACTCCATCTCTGCGAACGCCGCCACTGGGCCCACGACGAATGCTGTATGCCATTGATTCAATTGATGATGTAGGCTTGACTTTAGAGCGTCACAGTGTCGCTGGTCGGGCTGAACGAACAGAATCTTCCTCATTAGGGACCCACCCCATAAAGTATATCGGCAGAATGAGCCAAATACTTGAGTCCCGGCGCACCGCTTTGGAAGGGGCCCGGGTCAACCCGGCACACTATGGTTCATGAGTAGCTCAGCTTTATATAAGTGTTTTAAAAACATGGACTTGCTGTAATATTGAGGGTCCCTTGCTCATCAGGCCTCACTCACGAATACACAAGCACTTTCCACCCTCACGGAACTTCGGACGAAGACGGTGCGCCGGAGCCCGATCCATGCGTGGGTTCAGCCGGAATCGGTATTTCCGCCCGGGCCATGCGCTGTAATCGAACGCTGCCGAACACGAGGATCAGATTCGTAAGAAGGATTACGGCAAACGACATCGCGGGAAGGAACGCCATGGAGCTTCCTCTGACGTCAACGACCTCAAGCGCCAGAACGATTGTGATTAGCCCGCGCGGCAGCATCCAGAGTATTTTCTCGCGGTCGGCTGTGCCCAGGCCGCGCCAAGTCCATCGGCAAAGCTGAATGGAAAGCCAGCGCGCCAGATAAATTGCACCTATTACACCGAGCATCAGAGGCCAAATGGGACGCAGTCCGGATAGCTGGACAATCACGCCAATCAAAACAAAGAAAAATGTGCGAACCAGAAACGAAAGTTCGGCATGGAAACTGAGAATCCGCTCATGTGGCTGGGAATCAGGCGGTGAAAATTGAAACAAAGCAGGAACGATCCTTCGCCGCACGCCGGGGATATTGGATAGCGCGAGCCCAAATCCGAGTACGGCGAGCAGTCCGCTGCCCCCCAGGCGTTCGGTTCCCGCATACAAAAGCAGGACCATCGAGAACGTCAGAACCTGCCAGAACTGCTGCTCGGAAAGATAAGGCAGGAGCCGTGACCAGCCAAATCCAATCAGGAACGCTACGCCGAGGGAAATCGCCACCTGGGAAAAAAAGCCGGTTAAGAAATCTCCCACGATCGAGCCGCCCGGTTGATGGTAGGCAATCAGATAACCTACCGTAAGCACTCCTAAGATGTCTCCGAGTGTGGACTCGATCAGCAGAATTATTTTGACGGCCTTTTCCGATTTCCATTGTTGAAGAACGGGAAGTACGATCGTGCTGCTCGTGCAACCCACGACGGCTCCGGCCAGCAATCCGTCGCGTCGTGACATTCCTAAACTGGCGGATGCGACGAAGCCAACTCCAAACGTTGTGACCGCATAGCTCACCACGCCAAACAGCAGACCGCCTGGAAAATGACCCAGCGTCTCACGAATGTCCAAGTCAAGCCCGCCCTCAAACAAGATCAGGATGAGTGCGAGCGTGCCGAAGGCGTGCGTGACGTCTCTGAATTGATCGGCGCGCGCCCATCCCAGCACCGGCCCAATCACCACTCCGGTGGCCATTAAAACCACGACGTCCGGAATGCGCGTCCACCGAAATAGCCGGTTGGCGCCAAAGGCCAGAACAAGGAGGCCGCCGAGCAATCCGAAGAGCGAAGTCAGATTCATCCTGTCCGCACTTTATATGCTGCGCATTGGAAAACCAAGTCATCGTGGTTTAACTTTTCCGGTACAATTCCAAACGTACAGATTCGGCGCGGGAGACAAGGGATGGACAACGCTTTTATGCACGAGGCGGTACGGCTGGCAGTCGAGAATGTACGCTCGGGACGTGGTGGGCCGTTTGCGGCGCTCGTGGTGAAGGATGGTCATGTCATCTCAACCGGCACAAATACAGTGACTTCCACCGACGATCCCACCGCCCATGCGGAAGTGGTTGCCATCCGCGAAGCTTGCCGGGCGCTGAGCACGTTTCAACTGACCGGATGTGAAATTTACACCAGTTGCGAGCCGTGTCCGATGTGCCTGGGCGCGATTTATTGGGCGCGATTGGATCGTGTGTATTTTGCGGCGACTGCGAAAGATGCCTCCGATGCCGGCTTCGATGACTCTTTCATCTATGAGGAATTGAAAATTACGCCGACCCAGCGGCGGATCCCGTTCGAGCCGATCATGCATGAAGCGGGGCTTGAACCCTTTCGCGAGTGGAAACAGAAAGACAACCGCGTCCAGTACTGAACGCCGCCAGTACTAAACGCCGGAAGTAACACGAGTTCAGGCGAGGCTTTGCGAATGGAAGAAAAGTTTTTTGGACATTCCGTCGTCCGGAAAGAAGGACGCGATAAAGTCACTGGCCGCGCGCGGTACGTGGACGACCTTTCCTTCTCGGACGAACTCCCGGAAACAATTTACGGCGTGACCGTGCGCAGCAGTGTTCCGCGCGGCCGGATCCGCGGCATCCGATATGGCGACGGCATTGCGTGGAACGAATTCACGATTGTCACGGCGGCGGATATACCGGGCAAGAACGAAATCGCTCTAATCGAACACGATCAACCGTGCCTTGCCGCCGAATTTATCAATCACCCCGAGGAACCGATCGTTCTGCTCGCTCATCCCGATAAATATTTGCTGGAGGATGCGCGGCGCGCCGTGCAGATCGATGTCGAAGCGCTACCGGCAATTTTCACGATTGAGGACTCGCTGGCAAAACGCGAAATCATCTGGGGCAAGGACAATGTGCTCAAGTCCTACCTGATGGAAAAAGGCGACGTGGACAGCGCCTGGGCCCGCGCCGATGTGATTTTCGAGGACGAATACCGAACCGGCGCGCAGGAACAACTCTATATTGAAAACCAGGGCATGGTCGCGGTGGCAAATCCGGCTGACGGAGTGACCGTGTGGGGTTCGCTGCAATGCCCTTACTATGTGCACAAGGCGCTCATGCCTGTGTTCGGGCTGCCCGCCGAAAAAATTCGTATCATTCAGGCGGAAACGGGCGGCGGATTCGGCGGCAAGGAAGAATATCCTTCGATTATTGCGGCGCACGCGGCGCTGCTAGCGTGGAAATCCGGCAAGCGCGTCAAAATTGTGTATGACCGCGCCGAAGACATGGTGGCGACAACCAAGCGGCATCCTTCACGCACGAGGCACCGCACAGGGGTCACGCGCGACGGCAAGCTGGTCGCGATGGATATCGACTTCACGATCGACGGCGGCGCGTACGCCACGCTTTCCGCCGTGGTGCTCTCGCGCGGCACGATTCACGCAACGGGGCCCTATTTCTGTCCCAATGTGCGCGTCCATTCGCAAGCTGTCGCCACAAACGCCCCTCCTCATGGCGCGTTTCGCGGCTTCGGCGCGCCCCAATGCCTGTTTGCCGTGGAACGCCACATCGATCATGTTGCGCGCGCCGTGAATTTGACGCCCGGGGAATTTCGCCGGCGTAATTTCATTCGCAAGGATCAAACGACAGCGACCGGACAAACGATTCACGAAGATGTAGACCTCGGTGGATTGCTCGACCGTGCGTTTAGGGAGAGCGACTATCATGCCAAGCTCGAAAGGTTCGCGCGCGAAAATCCGGGCGCGGCGATCAAGCGCGGAATCGGCTTTGCTGCTTTTATGCACGGCGCGGGCTTTACCGGATCCGGCGAAGTCTATCTGGCTTCCGTCGTCGAGGTCGAGGCGACTCCGGAAGGGTGCATCCGGGTGCTCGCAGGCAGCACGGAGATCGGCCAAGGCGCCAATACGATCTTCTCCCAAATTGCCGCCGATACTCTTGGCATCGGCTATGACCTCATCGAAATTGCGCAGCCCGATACAGGCACGGTTCCAAACAGTGGACCGACTGTCGCGTCGCGTACCTCGATGGTTGTTGGCAAACTCGTTGAGGAAGCGGCGCTTGGGTTGAAGCGAACGCTCGTGGACAGTGGCTTGCTTTGCGATGCGTGTACCGAAGATGAATTCGTGCGCGCGTGCAAGCGCTACATCGACACACGCGGCCCTCTTCGTACTCGCAGCCAGTACGAGCCGCCGCCCGGCTTGATCTGGAATGACAAGACCTACAGTGGTGACGCTTACGGAACTTATACCTGGGCCGTCTATGTAGCCGAAGTTGCCGTGGATACGACCACCTACGAAGCGCGCGTCACCGATTTCGTCGCAGTGCAGGAAGTCGGCAAGGTCATCAATCCATTGCTCGCGGCCGGACAAATTGAGGGCGGAGTAGCGCAGGCGATCGGGATGGCGCTCTACGAAAATGTTGTGTGGCGCGACGGTCGCATGGCCAACGGTCAAATGACGAATTACATCATGCCTACCGCCGCGGATATTCCTCCCATCCGTGTGTTTTTTGAAGAGCATCCGTATCCATTCGGTCCCGGAGGAGCCAAAGGAATCGGCGAACTGCCGATGGACGGTCCCGCGCCGGCAATTCTGAATGCCATCGAAAACGCGATCGGAATCTCCGTGAACGAAATTCCAGCGACGCCGGAAGTGTTGATGGACGCGATGACGGACGGATTCGCCAAGACGTCGCGCGAGAAGGTTGGTGCGCTTGACTGAAACCGTCGCGAAAATCAACATCGCATGCACGGTTAACGGCAAACCGCGCCGCGCGCAAGTCTACCCGATGGCGCGCCTGCTGGATGTGATTCGCGAGGAAATGCAGCTGACCGGCACAAAGGAAGGCTGTGGCGAGGGAGAATGCGGCGCCTGCGCGATCCTGCTGAATGGCATGATCGTTAACAGTTGCCTAATACCTGCGGTCGAAGCGGATGGCGCGAGGATTCACACCATCGAAGGCGTCGCGAACGGCGACCGGCTCCACGCAGTGCAGGCAGCTTTTCTGGAGTGCGGCGGCGCGCAGTGCGGCATCTGCACGCCCGGCATGGTGATCGCAGCAGTTTCGCTGCTCGGGAAGCATCCGAATCCCAGCGACGCTGAAATTCGGGAGGGGCTTGCCGGGAATCTGTGCCGCTGCACGGGTTACCAGAGAATCTTTGCGGCCGTCGTAAGAGCGTGTGAACCGGCGGCTGAAGGATCTCCCGGGCAAATTACCGGAAAACGATGAGAGCCAACATCCGTACCTACGACTTGCGCATTCCGGTGAGTCTCTCGGAGGCGCTCGCCCTTCTGAATAGTGAGCCGGGAACCTGGCAACCGTTTGCCGGGGGCACCGACCTAATGGTTCTTCTCGAAGCGGGCAAACTCTCTCATAAGCGATTTCTGAGTCTGGCGAAACTGGATGATTTGCGCGGAATCGAAGTAACCCCCGATACGATAACGCTGGGAGCGCTGACGACATATACCGAAATCAGAAACCATCTCGCGCTGCATGCGGAATTTCCCCTGTTGTGCGAGGCGGCGAGCCAAACCGGGAGCATTGCCACGCAGAATCGTGGAACGCTGGGAGGCAACATCGTAAATGCTTCGCCTGCTGCGGATTCCCCTCCTGCGCTGCTGGTTTACGATGCTGAAGTCGAATTCATTTCCAACCGCGGCGTTCGATGGGTGCCCTATCATGGATTTCATACCGGGTATAAAAAAATGCGGATCGCACCGGATGAATTGCTGCGTGCGATCCGGCTGCCGCGCCGGACAAAACCTTGGCGGCAATACTATCGGAAAGTGGGCACACGAAAGGCCCAGGCGATTTCGAAGGTGTGCTTTGCGGGTGCCGCATCGATGGAAGCGGGAACGATTCGCGATGTGCGCATTGCGATGGGCAGTATCGCGCCCGTCGTGCTGCGCGCGGTGAAAACCGAAGACACTCTGCGTGGCAAGCGCGTCGATGCTGAAACCATTGCAGCAGCCAGGGAAACTCTGTCGGATGATATTGCGCCGATCGACGATATACGTTCCACTGCGCGGTACCGCTCGCGCGTCGCGGAAAATCTGCTGGGCGAATTTCTATCGCAGCTCGCAAAATGAAAACCATTCAAGCGATTCGCAGTAAACGTGTTGTGACTCCGGAAGGAACGAAGCCTGCGACCGTGCATATCCGCGACGGCGTGATCGCGGCTATCGCTGGATATGAAGACATATCCTCAGGAAAAAATGTTTATGATGCGGGCGATCTCGTTGTCATGCCCGGCCTCGTTGACACGCACGTACATATCAATGAGCCGGGGCGCACGGATTGGGAAGGCTTCGAAACTGCAACACGCGCGGCAGCAGCGGGAGGCGTGACCACGCTGACTGACATGCCGCTTAACAGTATTCCCGCGACCACGACGGCGGCAGCGCTCGAAATCAAGCGCGCGGCGGCCAGCAAGAAATGCCGGGTGAACGTCGGCTTTTGGGGCGGCGTCGTTCCGGGCAACGTGGGTGAATTGGCCGCGCTTCATCGCGCCGGTGTCTTTGGCTTCAAATGTTTTCTTGTGCCGTCCGGCGTGCCTGAATTTGAGAGTGTCGGCGAGCGCGATCTTCGGCTCGCATTGCCGGAACTTGCATCCTTGGATGCTTCGTTGCTGGTCCACGCGGAACTTCCAGGACCGATCGAGAAAGTAGTGGGCAAGCTCGCCAAAGCCGATCCAAGAAAGTACAAGACGTGGTTAAGGTCAAGGCCGCCTGCCGCGGAAACCGAAGCGGTTGACATGATGATTCGTCTGGCGCGTGAATTCAAAACACGGGTTCATATCGTTCATTTGTCGTCCGAGCGCTCCGTGCGATCGATTCGTCGCGCGAAAAAGGACGGCTTCCGCGTCAGCACGGAAACATGTCCGCACTATTTATTTTTTTCCTCAAGCTCCGTTCGGAGCGGACGGACCGAGTATAAGTGCGCGCCGCCCATTCGCGATTCGCAAAATAAGAAGGGTCTATGGGCCGCACTGGATAAAGGCACGATTGATTTTATTGTTTCCGATCATTCCCCTTCGCCACCGGCGATGAAATGTCAGACGACTGGTGATTTTTTCAAGGCCTGGGGCGGGATTTCCTCCTTGCAGCTTGGTCTTCCTGTTATATGGACGAAATTAAGAGCGCGAAAAGATTCTCTCGAGAGCATTGTGCGGTGGATGTGCAGTGGTCCCGCGCAATTCATGGGCCTCGAAAAACAAAAGGGCACGATTGCGGCTGGATATGACGCTGACATTGTCGTATGGGATCCCGAGAAGCGTTTCATCGTGCGCCCCAAAATGCTGCATCATCGCCATAAGTTGACGCCCTATATGAACGCGCCGCTGCGCGGCGAAGTGCAAGCGACATTTCTGCGAGGCGAGATGATCTACGATCATGGGCGATTTCCGGGCGCGCCGCGCGGCTCCCTGCTGCGGCGAGGGGAACGCTGATGGATTTTACCGAGCACATCGATCTTGCCGCGGAACGGCTCGGTGGGCGCGTGCTCTCCGCGAATGATGAATTCTTCGCGCCTAAAGAGAATTTGCTAAAAGCCGCCGCGCCAGTCTGGATGCCAGACAAGTACACCGAATTCGGCAAATGGATGGACGGCTGGGAGACGCGGCGGCGGCGCACGCCCGGCTACGATTGGTGCATCGTGAAACTGGGGTTGCCGGGAATCGTTCAGGGCGTGGTGGTGGATACCGCAAACTTCAAGGGAAATTACCCGGAGCAATGCGAACTGGAAGCCTGCACGGTCGATGGCGACCCTGATATGACGAAGCTTGAGCACGTGACGACCCGGTGGGAGTCGTTGCTGCCAAAGTCGCAGCTCGCGGGCGACACGTTAAATCGCTTTCCGATTTCTCATGGCGACCGTATCACACACCTTCGATTTAAAATTTATCCCGACGGGGGAGTTGCGCGGCTGCGGGTACATGGCGAAGTCATGCCCGACTGGGCATCCATCGAACGCAAGGGCGGTGAAATCGACCTTGCGGCTGTCGAACACGGTGGGAATGCACGACGGCTGGGAAACACGCCGGCGGCGCGGTCCGGGCCATGACTGGTGCGTCGTGCGGCTGGGCGCGGCGGGCACGATCCGGCGCATCGAAGTGGATACGTCTTTCTTTAAGGGAAATTTTCCGGAGAGCTGCCAGCTCGAAGTCTGCACCGCGCCACGCGATGTTACCGATCCAAGCGCCCTTGCATCCCTCCCGTGGCAGGAAATTCTGGCCAGGACAAAACTGAAAGCAGATTCGCTGCATGTCTACGAAAAGGAAATTCTGGACGTGGAAGCAATCACGCATGCCCGCTTTCACATCTATCCCGACGGCGGAGTGGCGAGGCTGCGCCTGTTCGGAACCCTTGCTCTAAAGAGGCCGTAACAATGACCCTCGATGAATTCAACGCGCTGCCGCCGGCGAAAGCGGAATCGACGCTGATGGATTGTTGCGGATGCGCACGGTGGGCGGCAAACATGGCGGCGCAGCGTCCGTTCAATAATGTCAATTCCATGTTCGCCGCTGCGGATACGGTTTGGCAAAATCTGGAACGCGCTGACTGGCTCGAAGCTTTCAGTCACCACCCGCAAATCGGCGAGAAAGCCTCTGTCGGTTCCGCATCCGCCCGCCAGTGGGCGGCAGGAGAACAGTCCGGCGCGCGCGCCGCAACTGAAGATTCGAAGGCGCGCCTGGCTCGCGGGAATCGCGCCTACTACGATAAATTCGGCTATATCTATATCGTCTGCGCGACCGGGAAATCGGCGGACGAGATGCTTGCGCTTCTTGATCGGCGATTACAGAATGACGCGGCGAGCGAGCTGCCGATTGCGGCGGAACAGCAGCGGCTGATTACGCGCATACGTTTGGAGAAACTCTTGTCCAGTGAGTTTGCCCGATGAGCGAGGTGACGAGCGCCATTACAACTCATGTTCTGGATACTTCGCGCGGCCGCCCGGCAATCGGCATCCAGGTTGGATTGCAAATGAAGTCCGGCGACACATGGAAAACACTGGGTGCAGGGCTAACCGATGCGAATGGGCGTTGCACAGGACTGTTGGGAGGTAGCCGCTTGGAGGCGGGCACGTATCGACTGCTCTTTAATGCAGCCGAATACTTTCGGGAGCAGCATACGGAAACTCTTTATTCGGAGATCTCAGTCGTTTTTGAAGTTCTCCATCCTGAAACGCACTACCACGTGCCGCTGTTGCTTAGTCCTTTTGGATACGCGACCTACCGAGGCAGCTGATCTTTCTTTCACTTCGTCCGATTTTTCAAAATTTTCAAGAAAGAGCCCATGTGCAATTCTTGGGCAGTTACTCCAGTCAGGCGTTCCGCTTCTGCTTCACCGATCGCCCTGCAATTGATTGCCCGCAAGAAATAATTCAGCAGGCCTTGACCCGTGGCGGCATCGTCAAACACGTCTCCGACGAGCGTGGCTTTGGCCGCTTTCTCGACGAAATTTTTCAGACGAGCGGCTGCGGAATCCAGCCCTTCCAGAAAAAACGAATACACCGCGGCGTACCGCGTCGGGAGCTGCGCGGGGTGCAGGTCCCATCCCTGGTAATACGCCGTAACCAGCGAATGCCAAATGTGGCCGTAGTGCAGACGCCATGCACGGTGGACGGCTTCGCGATTTTCCTGGAGTTGAACGCGCGTTAGTCGCCCGCCCTTTTCCGCGCGATGCGGCGCGGCGGGGAGAATATTCGTGGCGCCGTCGGAAAGCCAGATCCCTGTGCCCGCGAAGGCGACCTGCATCATGTGCTTTGCAAAATCGCACGCGGGATGATCCATCGTTTGGTAGGCAGCCGTGATGCTGCAACTCGCCGTGTAATCGTACGTCCCAAAATGCGCGGCGACACATCGGCCCGCCGAAGCCTCCAGCAGCAGCGGCAAAGTCGACTCTCCGCGGTGGTCCATGATTGCTTGGGTGGTTTCGATCATGATCTCGAACCGCAGCGATCCTTTTTCAAGGTCCAGCGCGGGCTCCATGGCATCGAACAATTTGGCCAGGGCCGCCGGCTGCTCGGGGATCACGACTTTCGGCAACGTGACAACGAAGTTCCGAGGGAGGCGGCCACTCGTCGCCTGACCGAGCGTGCTCAGAAAAAGATCGAGTGTTCGAATGCTGCGGTCGCGCAGGTCCGGCGAGAACGGCTTGATTCGGATTCCAATGAACGGCGGAAGCGAGCCTTCGGCCATGCCTCGCGCCACCTCTTCGGCGGCAACTTTCGCGTGCTGGTCCTCTTCCGCGTCGGGGCGATTTCCGTAGCCGTCCTCAAAGTCGATGCGAAAATCTTCGACTGGCTCTCGCCGTATTTTTTCAAGCACGCGCGCGTAAATCGTTTGGGCCAGCCAAGCCGCACGGTTTTCGTACCTGAGCTTTTCCGGCGATTTGGCGAATCGCCGCCCGGCCGCTGCTGTTCGTGCCGCGGATTTTGGCAGAGTTTCGGCTCCAGGCAATCCCGCAGCGCGCGCAAACGTGAATGCGTCGGGAGCATACTCTTTCAGCGACGCTAGCGCCAGCTCGCCCAGCCGTCTTGCGGTGTCCGCCCGGAAGAGATGCGCACCGCCGTAGACAGTGTGAACGGGCTGGCGGCGTCCCGTCTCACCCGGATAGCGCCGTGTGAATTCGTTGGATGCCTCCTCCAAGTTCCCGATTGCCGTGCGCACCGCCGCGCCGGAGAGAGAAGTTTTCATCATTTTCACTTCTTGCTCCATTCCTTCGCGTCCATTTTCGGCGCTGTCTTCGGTCGCGGTCCTCAAACCGAGCGGGCGTCATGCGCCACTTGGGCCGCGCCTATGTTAAACGTGCGGTGGGTAAGATTCAAATGCCAAGCGGGGATCGGATGCAGGCACTGAAAAAAGCGAACCTGATAGATCTAACCGGACTGGAAAGCCGCCAAGCCGAACTGCGGACGGCTGGAATGAGCCGTTAAGGACACAAGCCAATCCGTTAGCATAGGGATAGGGATGTGACGACATGACCTCATCGCGCTCATTTTAAGAGCGGCGACGAGCATCCCTCGGCTTCTCGTTCTCCCTGCGTTATGCCGGTGAACCCATGGACCGCCTCTGCTGGAAACATTCCCGGCAGAATACGGGCCGACCCTGCGTCGGGCGGAAAGGAACCGTGGTTTCCTTTCCGCACTGCGAGCAGGTAGTTTTGGTCTCCGACCGCTGGAAACTGCTGCTGCTGCCTTGGCCCGGGTTCTGAGAGCGCTTGGACTTGCAATCCTTACACCGCTTGGGCTCATTTTTGAAGCCCTTGTCGGCGAAGAACATCTGCTCGCCGGCGGTGAAAACGAACTCCGAACTGCAGTCCGAACACTTCAGGACCTTATCGTGGTATTCCATACGCTGCTCCGTGGCTCCGCGCTGGTGAGGAGCCCGCAGTATCTTCGTTTGAGTCAGATTTTGCTTGGGATTCACCGGGGTTGAGCCTGGGTCCCATTTCCGACTCTTTCGAAGGTGCTTAGGAAATCCCGTGGGTCGTGTTGCTGGCCTGGCGGAGCTTAATCCAGCTCCCGACGCTGCTTCTTGCGCAGCCGCTTACGCGATAACGCCTGCTTCGCGCGACGCTTTTCTCCAGGCTTCATGTAGTAGCTGTGCTTCTTTATTTCTTTAATAATGTCTTCCTGTTGCACTTTGCGCTTGAACCGGCGCAGCGCATTTTCCAGAGACTCACCTTCCTGAATGCTTACTTCAGCCACCTAGACTTCACCGTCCTTCCGATGCATGCGGCAATTATTGCGGTTTGTCATTATAGGTACGAGAGGTACATCCTATATATGCGTATTGGCACTCACTTCTATCGGACCCGTTCATCGATGTCAAGCTTTGTTTTTCGACGCTGAGGACACGTTCCCGGCCACCCGGATAGGCCGTATAAGACTTATCGCTTTCCCTGTTAGAATATCCGGGCGGAAAATACCTTCCCGGGCATTCCGGGATGCAGACAAAAGAGATGCCTCATGATGCGTGATGCGATCGGTGTTCTATTGGCTGGCGGACAGGGTGAACGCCTGTGGCCTTTGACGCGAGACCGCGCGAAGCCGGCCGTACCGTTCGGCGGCGTTTATCGCATCATTGATGTCACGCTTTCTAATTGCATTAACAGCGATCTACGCCGCGTCTTCGTTCTGACCCAGTACAAAGCGCTGTCGCTCAACCGGCACATCCGCCAGGGATGGTCGCAACTGCTGGGGTTGGGCGAATTTATCGAAGTGTTGCCGCCCCAGATGCGTGTTTCCACGAATTGGTATTTAGGCACGGCCGATGCCGTCTATCAGAACATCTATTCGATCGGCAGCGAGCACTCGCGATACGTCATCATTCTTTCCGGCGACCACATCTATAAAATGAACTACCAGAAAATGCTCCAGCAGCATGTGGACTCCGGCGCGGATGTGACCGTGGCCACGCTGGAAGTCAGCGCTCCGGAAGCGGCGGGACGATTCGGGGTGATTGAAACTGACGCGAACTGGCGCGTCAATGGATTCGAGGAAAAGCCCGCTTCACCGAAGCGCTCGCACCTGCATCCGGACATGGTGAACGCGTCGATGGGCGTCTACGTGTTCAATACGCAACTCCTGATCCCGGCTCTGCTGGCCGATGCCGAGGACCCGAATTCAAAACATGATTTCGGACGCGATATCTTGCCGCGCATCTTTTCAAAATACCGGGTGTATGCCTACAATTTCATCGATGAAAATAAAGTAGGCCCGCAATACTGGCGCGACGTTGGAACGGTGGAAGCTTATTACGAAGCCAACATGGACCTTGTTTCCGTCTCTCCCATTTTCAATCTCTACGATAAGACGTGGCCGCTGCGCACGTGGCAGCATCAATACCCGCCGGTAAAAACTGTGTTTGCGGATCCCACGCGCATGGGCTCCGCGCTCGATTCCATCGTGGCCGGCGGTTCGATCATCTCCGGGGGACGCGTGAATCGCTCCGTTGTGGGATACGACGTGCGGATCAATAGCTACAGCGAAGTGGAAAGTTCGATCTTGTTCAATCACGTGAACATCGGTCGCCACGCCCGCATTCGCAATGCCATCATCGACCGCCACGTCACGATTCCAGAGCGGGCGCAAATCGGTTATGACTGCGATGCGGACCGCCAGCGCTATCACGTAACCGAAACCGGCGTGGTTGTCGTTGTCCGGGAAGAATCCATGATCGAGGAACCGGAATGAGGAAGCCAGTCAGAGCCGAAAGATGAGAGTCAAGACCAAGAGATCCCGTGGCTAAGTTTTGCCCATAGCAGTTTGCGCTTACCGATCGACTCCGGGCTGTCTTTCGATCTGAGTTCATCGGTATTCATCTGTGGTTCCATCTCGGTTTGAAATTCTTGAGGAGGCAGCATGTCAACCAAGATTACCCGTGTGCATGGCAGGGAGATCATCGATTCGCGCGGAAATCCCACGGTGGAGGCCGACGTCATTCTTGAAGGTGGCGCGCTCGGCCGCGCCGCCGTCCCCTCCGGCGCATCCACTGGCGAACACGAAGCCATCGAGTTGCGCGATGGCGATAAATCCCGCTACCTGGGCAAAGGCGTGCTCAAGGCGGTCGCGAACGTGAACGAAGCGCTAGCCGCAGCGGTAGTGGGGCTCGATGCCGCCGACCAGCGCGCGCTCGACCGGCGCATGATCGAAGCGGATGGCTCGCCGAACAAGGGAAACCTCGGCGCGAATGCGATTCTCGCCGTCTCGATGGCTGCGGCGCGGGCGGCTTCCGCGGCCGCGCGCGTGCCCCTTTACAAGTATCTTTCGCGCTATTCGAGCGATCCTTCCGGCAACACGCTACCGGTGCCGATGATGAACATTCTCAATGGAGGCGCGCACGCCGATAATTCGGTGGACTTGCAGGAATTCATGGCTATGCCCGTGGGCGCGAAGTCGTTTCACGAAGCCCTGCGCATGGGCGTCGAAGTCTTTCATCGCTTGAAGGCCGTCCTGCACAAGCGCGGCTATTCCACGGCAGTCGGCGATGAAGGCGGCTTCGCGCCCAACTTGAAATCGAATGACGAAGCGATCGAAGTGGTGCTGGAGGCGATCACTGCGGCCGGTTACAAGCCCGGCGAGCACGTGGCTATCGCTCTCGATCCGGCGTCGAGCGAATTTTTCGACAAGGCGAGCGGGAAATATATTTTTAAAAAATCCGACAAGTCCGAGCGCACTTCGGAACAGATGACCGAGTTCTGGGCCAATTGGGTTAGGCAATTCCCGATCGTTTCCATCGAAGACGGACTGGCCGAGGACGACTGGGCCGGATGGAAGCATATGACCGCCGAACTGGGCAGCAAGACGCAGCTGGTTGGCGACGATTTATTTGTCACAAATACGGTTCGCTTGCAGCGCGGTATCTCCGAAAAAATCGCCAACGCAATTCTGATCAAGCTGAATCAGATCGGCACGGTAACGGAGACGATCGAAGCGATCGAGATGGCGCGCAAGGCAGGCTACGCCTCCATCGTTTCGCACCGCTCCGGCGAAACCGAGGACACCTTCATCGCCGATCTCGTCGTCGGGATGGGCACGGGACAAATCAAGACGGGCTCGGCATCCCGCACCGATCGCGTTGCCAAGTACAATCAACTGCTGCGAATCGAGGAAGAACTGGGGTCGGCAGCTCGGTTTCCGGGACGGGCTGCGCTGGCGCGAAAATAATTGGAATTTTTGCACGACTGTCTTCGCAAACTAAAATGGCGAGAAAGGTGAGTCTATGCGATCACCAACGAGCCTTACACCAACTCGGGGTTCGCGCGGCGCTCACAAGAGGCGGGAGTCAAGTACGCAATCCCAATTGGTAGTGTCTCAGTTTGAAGTTGCGCCGTCCGCGGTGTAATCTCCAGCAAATGGTACCCCTGCCGATCCCGGTGGCCTTGGTTCCTTACGACCCCGAATGGCCGAATCTGGCAAAAATGCATTCAGCACGGTTGTCGATGCTCGGTTCGGTCCTTGTGATCGTTCATCATATAGGCTCGACTTCGGTGCCCGGCTTGGCCGCCAAACCGATCATAGACTTGATGCCATTGGTAGTCAGTTTGAGTGATCTGGATCGAGAACGGTCGCGTATAGAGACGCTCGGGTACGGTTGGCATGGGGAACTGGGGATACCGGGGCGTCGTTATTGCACCCTTTCGGACGAATTGGGTAACCGCATCGTTCAGCTACATTTCTTCTTGGCGAATTCACCGCAAGCAACGCGGCATCTTGCTTTCAGAGACTACTTGCGCGCCCATCCGGAGGAGCTGAAGGCTTACGAAAAGGAAAAGCAGAGGGCGCGCGACCTCTATCCAAGCGATTCCCATACTTACTCAGATGAGAAAGCCGCATGGATTCGGGCTACGGAAACCAAAGCATTGAGGTGGCTCGACTTGCAACAATCCGAGCATCATCACTAACCGAAAATCAATCTGAGACACTACCTCCCAATTATTTTAGAGGCAATTCACACGAAATTCGCGTACACTAGTTTCGTATGAAAAATGTCACCCTCAGTGCTGACGACGAACTAATCGAACGCGCTCGCCAAGTGGCCCGTTCCCAAAATAAGACACTCAATTCCGTCTTTCGCGAATGGCTACTGCAATTTACGCAGCAGGCCGGAAGCGCCCAGGAATATTCTTCCCTCATGAAGCGTCTGCGCCACGTGCGGCCCGGACGCCGCTTCACTCGCGACGAAATGAATGAGCGGTAAATACTTTCTCGATACAAATATCTTCGTCTACTCATTCGACGTGGATGCACCCGCGAAGGCTGAGCGTGCGACCGAGTTGATTACCGACGCCGTCACCACTCGGAAAGGGATGGTCAGCTATCAAGTCGTTCAGGAATTTTTCAACGTCGCGCTGCGGCGTTTTCGAAATCCTCTAAGCGCTGACGAGGCCCAGCAGTATCTGAGCGCGGTTCTTCGTCCCTTGCTGGTCGTGCATTCTTCAGAGGCATTGGTCAGGGAAGCCCTGGAAATCTCCGCACGCTATCAAGTTCCATGGTACGACGCGTTGATCATCAGGGGAGCCATACAGGCTCAATGTGAGATTCTCTACTCCGAAGACTTTCAACATGGCCAGAGATTTGACACGGTCAAAATCCAGAATCCATTCCTCTAGATAGGATCAATCGCTTTTTATGCGACGGGATCTACCGCTTACATTCGCATTTATTCGGAGTATTCGTGTAATCTAAGTCGCCATGCGAAAACGACCGAAACCAATTGTACTGACCGTGCTCGATGGATGGGGCTACCGCGCCGAAACCAAGGGAAACGCAATTGCCCTCGCCCGGAAACCGAATTACGACCGCCTGCTTAAGGATTTTCCCAACACGCTGATCCAAACCTCCGGGCCGTTCGTTGGACTGCCCGAAGGGCAAATGGGTAACAGCGAAGTGGGCCACATGAACATGGGCGCGGGCCGCATCGTTCACATGGATATCACGCGCATCGACCTGATGATCGCGAACGGGGAATTTTTCAAGCAGCCGCTGCTGGTCGAGGCCATGGAACGCGGCCGCGCTCGGAACCTGCACTTGCTGGGCCTGCTTAGCGATGGCGGTGTTCACTCGCACTTGCAGCACCTTTACGCGCTGCTGCGGATGGCGCGCGAGCAGCACGTCGAGCGTGTCTTCATTCATTGCTTCATGGACGGGCGCGATACTCCTCCGCACAGCGGCGTTGAATTCACTCAGCAATTGCAGCAAAAAATTCGTGAGATCGGTTGCGGGCGCATCGCGTCGCTGACCGGCCGCTATTATGCGATGGACCGCGACAATCGATGGGAACGCGTCGAGCGCGCCTATCGCAACGTCGTTCACGGCGAGGCCCCAGTGAAAGCGGCGGACCCAGTCGAAGCCGTGCGCCGCAGCTACGAACGCGGCAAGACGGACGAATTCATTGAACCCATCGTGATTACCGCAGGCGCTTCGCCGTCCGCGCCTCCTGTCGGACCGATTCGCGACGACGATGCCGTAATTTTCTTCAATTTCCGGGCCGACCGCGCCCGGCAGATGACGCGCGCCATCGCCGAACCGGGATTCAAGGAGTTTGCCGATCCGAAGCGCCCAACGAACCTTTGCTACGTCGCGATGACGCAATACGACAAGGCTTGGCCGTGGCTGCGGTACGTGATTGCTCCCGAAAAGATCGCGCACATTCTGGCCCAAGTGTTTGCAGAGCAAAACCTGAAAAATCTTCGCTGCGCGGAAACCGAAAAATACGCGCACGTAACATATTTTTTTAACGGCGGAGTCGAGAAGCCGTTTGGCGGCGAGGAGCGCGTCATGGTGCCCTCGCCCAAAGTGCCCACCTACGACCTGAAACCGGAAATGAGCGCCGCCGGAGTCGCCGACACAATCGTCAAGGCCGTCGAAAAAGGAGACTTCGACGCCATCGTGATGAACTTCGCCAATGCCGACATGGTAGGCCACTCTGGAAAACTTGAAGCCACAATCAAAGCGGTCGAAACCGTGGACGAGTGTTTGGGCCGCATTCGGCAGGTTTTACATCCGCGCGGCGGCGCATGGATCATCACCGCGGATCACGGCAACGCCGAAACCATGATCGATCCGGTCACAGGCGGCCCGCATACTTACCACACAACGAATCCCGTACCGTTGATCATTGCGACCGAAGATGGCACCGGGCCGCTGGCGCCCGGCGGTTCGCTGCGCGATATTGCACCGACGCTGCTGGGAGTGCTGGGACTTCCCGTGCCTGGAGAAATGACGGGGCACGATTTGAGGCTGAAGAAGGCGTGATTGGTGACTGGTGACTTGTGATTGGTGACCCGCGCCTGGCGTGTTGTGACGAATTCGTCGTGACGGGTGACGGCTCGCATCCCCATCATCCACGCTCGCGCGATTTCAAATCTCACATTTCAAATTTCAAAACGTAAAGTTCAGATTTTGTTCTTCACATTCCCTGGCGGCTTTCCACGTCAAGTCGATGCGCGCATGACATCGGCCAGAAATTTCACCAGACGAAGTTCCTCGCGCCACGAAGCGGCCTTCTCTGGGTCGACATGGGAGAATGCGGGAGTGATTAAGGCCTCTCGCAGGTATGGCTGTGGGATTTCTCTTTCCAGCCAGAGGCTTTCCGTGGACGGGATGATATCGTCCGTCAATCCGTGCAAGATGAAGACTGGCACGTGAAGCTCGCTCAGGTGTCTCTGCGGCGAAAGCGCGGCCAATTGCGATTGGTCCATCTGAATCGCGTCCAGCAATCTGGGACGCAATCGGGCGATCTGACGCTCCATCAGCAAATCCATCGTGGCCCGGCCCCCGGGACTGAGGCGCGCGAGCAGCGGCTGCGCTTTTTGCGGCTGTTCCCATAGCCAATACCGGAGCGCGTCGTGCGCAACGCTTAGGTCGCTTGCGTCGAAGAACTGGTCCAAATGCGAGTAAACAAAAACGGCCGCCCCGTAATCATGCGCAGTGTAGGGTTCGAGCCGTCCGCCGGGGAGTTCGGCCTGGCTGGTCGCGAGAAAGCGCGAAACCCGTCCAAGATCATCGTAGGCGCCCATCAGTAGCAATGCTCGAATATGTGGCCCGTAGCGAGGATCGCAAGCCGCCAGGAGCGCGAGACCGCCGGCAAAACTGATTCCCACGACGGTCACAGGACCGCCGCCAAGCCGCTTCTGCAGCCATGCCGGCGATTCCCCAATCGTCGCAACCGAAGCGCTGTCGACGCGGTAGTCGGCCAAGGCCGCAACTTCTGGGGTGAGCACGGCGAAGCCACTTCCAGCGGCCGCGCGCGCAAAACTCACCAGGCGAGGTTCATCGATGCCCAGGTGATGGATGCCATGAACAAGAACCATGCCAGCCGGATGCGCAACACCGCTAGGCATGTAAAGGCGCGCCCGCACCGAATTGTTTACCTGAGGCAGCGTGATCTCTTGCGCCTCCACCGAGTGAGTTTCCAAGCGCAGGAACACGCCGGACGCTTGAGGATCCAGAAAATGGATTAATACGGCATAGCTGCGAAGATCATAGCGAAGGCCGTAAAAAACAATCGTCAACAGAAATACCACGGACAGACACATCCACCACGCGCTGACGCAGTTTCGCGAACGACCCCGATTTGACGTCTCCCCTGTCGCCGTCTTGTTCTGGATTACGTCGAAGTTCATGAGATTGCCGCGAAGTGCCGCATCCGTGCGGGTCTCGTCCGCGAGAATATCCAAGCACAGCCACAAAAGCAAAAAGGGTTGAGGTCCCGGTCGAGGTGAGGCAGGAACAAGTTGTGGCGCGGGCATCTTGCCGGCGATTCGCCTATCCTGGCCACCGAAAACCCGCCGGGACGATGCCGGCGCTACTGTCCCAGGGATTTCTAGTTGGTGTCCATACTCGATTTCGGCGCCACGTAGCCTTGCCGCGCGTATACCTGGAATTTAACTTTCTTGCCTTTTTGATCGGTCACCGTCAGCGGCCCGCCGTCCGGCGCCACCAGTTCTACTTTGATCTTGCGGTACTTGCCGTCGAGTGCCGTATTGGACGGGGAGTACGCCATGCTGTACTGGTTGCGCAAACTCGTGGCCACATCTTGCATGATGGAAGGGATTTCGCCGTCAAAGCGCGGTTCCCAGGAACGTCCGCCGGTCATCGAAGCGAATGTCTTCAACTGATTTTCGGCTTGAACGAAATTAAGTTGCCCAACCGGTCCAAGCCTGCCGCTTGCGTCCTGTTGCAAGTAAAGGCGGTCGCCGACGCCCACGGTAAAAATCGTCGCGTCGGTTTCGCGAATCCGTTTCATCACCTGATCGAGAGTCATTTTGCTGAATGTGTCGATTCCGGACGCGAGCACGAGCACGGATTTCTTGCCTTTGACGTCCTTAATTCGATCCAAAACGTCCGCGAGCGCGTCGAAGATATTGGATTCGCTGAATGGCGGAAACACCATTTGACGGAGTCCATCCATGATTTCCTGGCGGTTATGCGTGAAATCGACCTCGATTTCCGAACGCATGTTAAATGTTTCCAGCGCCACCCAATCGTTCGGCTTCAGATTATTCAAAAATGCCACGGACCAGTTGCGTGCGTTATAACTGAAAATCTGGTACCCCAATTTGCTGAATTCGAGCAACAGGACAATCGTAATGGGCGCCTCGCTAGGAGCAAAATTTGTAATCGTCTGGACCGTTCCATCCTCGCTAAGCCGAAAATTTTCCTTCTTCAGCCCCGTTAAATAATTTCCATTGTTGTCGGTCACCACGACGTCGACACTCACGACGGGCACCGTAACGGCAATCGAGAATCCGGGCGCCGTTTGAGTTTGAGGCTCCTGAGAAGATTGAGGCTTACGCGATGCCGATGGCGGCGTGTCCGATGTCTGTGCTGCGGCAGCGAATTCGCCCGCCGGAGACAGCAGCGTGAGCGCAAGCACGCATAGGATCGATCCGCGAAAACGATTGGTCCGCATGGTTGCTAATCCTCCCGGAATGGATGTCTCTTCCCGGCCGGGGGAGTTCCCCCCTCTGTCAGTCGTTTGGGCGAGTATCCGCTCATTCGATGCTGCCACGAAGTGCCGGGATGTTCAAATATTTCAAGGGGCACAGCATGTCATCCCGCTCGCAGCAAAGGATGAACCTGGACCTCTCAAGTTTTCCATCGAGGCACATTTCCCCGTATGGCCAGGTTTGTACCCCGCAATCGCATGTTACGATAATTCAGCCGAAAGTTTGGCTTACCTGGCCCTTGGAGGAAAGCGTAATGTTTCGTCGTATAAGGATAATCGCCCTCGCCTTTGGGTGGGCCATGTTGGCCGTCGGAAGCGCCCGTGCACAGGCGCCGGCGTCGCAACCGGACTTGGGAAAGCTTGCCGATGAAGCCCAAGGCTGGCTCGCGGACCTGGTACGCATTAACACCGTGAACCCTCCCGGCAATGAGGCCGCCGTCGCTAAATATCTTTCAACGATTTTTCAAAAAGAAGGCATCTCGAACGAGACGATCGAGATCGCTCCCGGCAGGAGCATTGTCATTGCGCGCCTGCAGTCCGGTCCGCTGCCTGACCCTGCCAATGCCCTGATGCTCGTCGCGCATCAAGATACGGTCGGCGTGGATCCGAAGAAATGGACGGTGGATCCGTTCGGCGCAGTTATACAGGAAGGGTATCTCTATGGCCGGGGATCGATCGACGACAAAGCCATGCTCGCCGCGAATCTCGCCACGATTGTTGGCCTAAAGCGCGGCAAGGCGCGCTTGGCGCGTGACGTGATTTTCCTGGCCACGGACGACGAAGAACAGCAAGGCGCGGCCAGCATCAAGGTCGTCATCGAAAAATATTGGGACAAGATCGCCTGCGCCTACTCGCTAAACGAAGGCGGCCGCGTCATCGTGAAAGATGGGAAGGTCCAATACGTAGGGATCCAGGCAAGCGAAAAAGTCCAATACAACGTCATCGCAACCGCGACGGGCACTTCGGGACATGCATCGATGCCGCGTCCGGACAATGCGGTGGTGCATCTTGCGGCGGCCATCGCAAAACTTGGAACGTATCAGGTGCCGGCGGCCCCGAACACGATAACGCTGCGGTATTTCGAGCAACTCTCGAAAATCGAAGACGACGAAGTCGCAAAATGGATGCGCGCGCTCGAACAGCCCGAACGCGCCGATCTTGCGGTCAAGCATCTCACCGAAGCCAGTCCCATGTGGGGGTCGATGCTGCGCGATACGATCGCGCCCACGATACTCCAGGCCGGCGTCCGGGTAAACGTTATTCCCTCGGAGGCGACCGCCAACTTGAATGTGCGAATGCTTCCGGGACATTCCATTGAAGAACTGATTGCGCAGTTTGGGAAAATAGTCAACGACCCGCAAATCCGGTTCCAGCTTGGGCCTGACCCAGGCGAAAATGCGCCCCCTTCGGACATCGCATCTCCGTTGTACAAAGACATCGAACGCCTGACGTCCCAGGATTTTCCGGGCGCGATTGCGGTGCCGCTTCTTGGCACGGGAGCCACCGACTCGGCGAGCCTGCGGCTGCACAAGGTTCAGGCGTACGGACTGGAGCCCTTTCCACTTACCGAAGCAGATAACCAGCGAATCCATGGGGACGATGAGCGGATTCCTGTTGAAAGTTTTCACAAAGGTGTCGCGTTCCTATATCATGTCGTGAGCGACTTCGCCTCCACGAAGTAGGCTGAAGTAACCTCATCCCCTTCCACGTAGAATGGGCCCGGACGAAAAACCATGGATTTTCGCAGCGCTAAAATTGTATGCACCCTCGGTCCCGCCAGTAATTCCCTCGAAATGATCGAGAAATTGATGCGCGCCGGAATGGACGTGGCGCGGCTCAACTTTTCTCACGGGACGCACGAGGATCACTTGGGGACGATCAAGCGGCTTCGCGAGGTTTCGGCAAAGCTGACCAGACCGATTGGCATTCTGGCCGATCTGCAGGGACCCAAAATACGCACGGGTTTGCTTGTGGATAAAAAACCGGTTCAATTGATCGCTGGGCAGCGCTTTACGATTTCCAATGTCGCGATCGCTGGAAATAGCGCCGGTGTGAGCACCACCTACAAACGAATGCCACGCGAAGTCAAGCGCGGGGATCGCATTCTGCTCGGCGACGGACTCATCGAATTGCGCGTTCTTTCCACGACCTCAAATACGGTTGTCTGCCAGGTGGTCAATGGCGGATTGTTGGGAGAGCATAAAGGCATCAATTTGCCAGGCGTCAAGCTGAAGATTCCAGCGCTCACTCCGAAAGATCATGCGGACCTGAAATTCGCACTGGCGAATGGAGCGAATTTCGTGGCGGTGAGTTTTGTTCGGCGGGCGGAGGACGTGGTGCTGGCCAAGGCGGCAGTCAAACGGGCAGGCAGCGACGCTCCGGTGATTGCCAAGCTGGAAAAGCCCGAGGCGATTGACAATCTCGACGCCATCCTCAGCGTGACCGATGGCGTGATGGTTGCGCGCGGCGATCTGGGCGTGGAGATGAACCCGGAGAAGGTGCCCGTCGTGCAAAAGCAGATCATCGCCAAGGCCTGTGAAGCACGCCGTCCAGTGATCACGGCGACGCAAATGCTCGAATCGATGACGCAGAATCCGCGCCCCACGCGCGCGGAAGCTTCCGACGTGGCCAATGCCGTGTTCGACGGAAGCGATGCGCTGATGCTATCCGCCGAAACCGCTTCCGGGGCCTATCCGGTCGAAGCGGTGCAGATGATGGACCGCATTATTCGCGAGGCCGAGGCCAACAATCACCACGTCCTGCGACCGCACCCTGCTCAATTCAATATCGCGGAGACCGCGTCCGAACTGATTTGTCATGCGTCCGAAGAACTTAAAATGAAAGTGATTGCTGTATTCACCGAGTCCGGTTTCACGGCGCGTCTGGTTTCAAAACACCGTCCCCGCCGCCCGATTATCGCGTTTTCCACGATTCAGGAGACGCGCCGGCGCCTCTCGCTCTATTGGGGCGTTGTGCCCCGAACCATCGCCAAAGTGCAGGACATCGAGGAACTCGTCCAGGTTACCGAGAAGCGTCTTCTGGAAGAACAACTGGTCAAGCGCGGCGACGTCGTGGGGATCGTGGCAGGAACGCCGCTGTTCGTGGGCGGCACGACAAACTTCATGAAATTTCACGTGATCGGCAGCAACGAGGAGAAAATCCGCAAGGCCAGTCTGTAGTTTTTAGCTGGCACGGCCTTCAGCCGCGGGGTTTAGACTTTTGATGTCAATTTTCAAATTCAAAATTTCAGATTTTTGATTTTACGATTACAAGAAAATCACAGTCTCTTCAGGCTGCGTGGTTTGATCTATATGACTTCTAAAGTATAAAACGCCGAAAATATCCATCGAAAAGTCAGACAGGCTGAAGCCTGTCCGACCTAGACCTAATTCACCCAGCGGTCGTCGGAGCTTCTAGGGGGCTCGTTTTTGTGGTCGCGCATATAGACTTCAAACTTTCGCCTGGCGCGCTTGCGTTTCCAATCGAGATAGTCATTGCGAACCCGATAAAGAAATAATCCCCTGCGAAGGTATAAGTAACCCACCAGCGCGCCACCCAGGTGCGTCACATGGCTCACGTTATCGCCGCCGGTGCCGAGCGTGGAAAAGAATTCAATGGCAATAGCCCCAGCCACATAAATCTTCATCGGAATCGTGACTGGAAACGGAATCAGCCAGATCTGCCGGTCGGGAAACATGATCGCCGCAGCCAGCAGCACTCCGTAAATCGCGCCCGACGCGCCAATTGTGGGAATCGCCACCGACATTCCCCGCCCATGTGGATCAAGGGCCGTCTTCACCAACACATTGATCAGTCCCGCCCCGATGCCCGTCAGAAAAAAATAAACGTAAAATCGATGCGTGCCCCATGCGCGCTCCAGATCGGCGCCGAACATCCAGAGGAACAGGAGATTGAATACAATGTGCCAGATGCCATCGTGGAGAAATATGTAGGTGACCGGCTGCCAGATGCGCAACCCATGCGTAACGGCCAGAGGAACAAGTCCAAATTCCCCCTGAAACCAGTATGTCACCGAGGGCGGAAAGAAAAGTTTCAGCAGCGTTTGCAACAGGAAAACAGCCGTGCAAGCGATTATGATATTGCGAATGGCCGGCGTCAGCATCCCGCCCCAACTGATGCGGGAACCCGACGATCGCGGGTATCGTGGAAATGATCCCATTATCGTGAGTGTAAGCGCGGAAAGGCTGGGAGTCAAAGTATCCGAGGACAGATGGTACACCGTTGCTTCTAGCCCGACCTTGGCTGCATCTTTGTCAACTTTGCCCGCCGCAGCTGGTGGCAATGTTAAAGTGAAGTTTGCGGTGCATCGGTGTCGAGAAATCGCTGCGATTGCGACAGTGCACGGCGTAATCTTGAAATCCATTGGGACGGATTTCTCAACTTGCGCTCTGATGCATGCTGTAGGCGCCCCAGGAGACGATACGTGAACTTTTTTATCAAACCTTTCAACGTCGATCGTCATCTGTATCTATTCGCGTTTGGATGCGGTGGGTCTTGAGGTGTGCGCCCCTGGGGCGAGATACAATATCAGCCTTTTCAGGTCGTCTTAAGAGCTTCCTTGAATGCCGAATTTCCAGAGGGCACCGGTGACTTCCTGTGGCTGTCTGATTCTAATCCTGACTCGCGAGTCGGATCAGCGCGTGGGTCTCGGCAGGCTCGTCGAGGAAGACGTGAGCGATCCATGGCGAGGCTTAAAAAATTAGTCCGCGCCGATTGATCTCCGGCGGCGCTCGGTCTACAGTGCCTGTTGCGTTGCGCGGGCCGGAGATCTAAGTCGGGACTTCCGGATCGGTTCTTAAGGCTGCTCGACAGAACATGGGTTGAGCAACTGCGGCAAGTGTGCGAATCCATAGGCGAGAAATGGAGATTCAGGATGGAGGCAAGGACGAAGATGAAGTGGTTCCTGATGGTACTGACAGTTGTGGTTTCGTTCCTTGTCGTTTCCTGTGGTGGCTCGACTTCGACCGTGACGACCTACTCCATCGGCGGCACGGTTTCGGGCCTGTCCGGCACAGGTTTGGTACTGCAAGACAATGGCGGTGACAACCTCCCGGTCACCACAAGTGGAACCTTCACGTTCGCCACGCCGATCGCCAGTGGTTTGACTTATTCGGTCACGGTTCTTACGCAGCCTTCCAATCCGGCGCAGACCTGCGCGGTAACATACGGCGCCAGCGGTACGGTAAATGGCACGATTACGTATGTCCAGATCACCTGCAACGACAGCTCATTCTCCATCGGTGGCACGGTTTCGGGTCTTTCGGGAACGGGACTTGTATTGCAGGATAATGGCGGCAATAACTTGTCGATCAGCGGAAATGGGAGCTTCACGTTCAGCTCGCCGGTGTCCCGGGGCAGCTCTTTTAACGTTACGGTGCTTACCCAGCCATCCAGCCCGGCGCAAATCTGCGGGGTGACAAATGGTTATGCAGCGGACGTCCTCGGCAACGTTGCGTATGTTCAGGTGGTTTGCATCACCACCACCGTTACTTACGCGATTGGGGGCACGGTTTCCGGTTTGTCCGGCGTCGGTCTCGTATTGCAGAACAATAGCGGCAACAATCTTCCGGTCAGCGCAAACGGGGGCTTCACGTTTACCACGCCCATCGCCAGTGGCAGCAGTTATAGCGTCACGGTCTTAACACAGCCTTCTAGTCCATCGCAGAACTGCGTCGTGACCGGCGGCAGCGGAATCGCCAATTCGAATATAACGAGCATTCTGGTGACCTGTGGCGGAACAGTAGCGGCAGGCCAGGCGCATAGCTGTGTTGTTACAAGTGCCGGGGGAGTTCTTTGCTGGGGTGCAAACGAATACGGCCAACTCGGCGACGCGAATACCCTCAACTCGAACACACCAGTGAATGTAACCGGGCTGTCCAGCGGCGTGGCCGCAATTTCCGCAGGATACGAACACACCTGCGCCTTGACCACGGCCGGCGCTGTTTGGTGCTGGGGCTACAACGCCACCGGCCAGCTTGGCAATGGCACCTTGACCCAATCCAGCATTCCGGTGCAAGTCCTGGACTCGTCCGGGACCGCTCCGCTTAGCGGCGCGGTCGCGATTTCCGCGGGCCAGTACCACACTTGCGCCGTGACCAGCGCCGGTGCGGCACTGTGCTGGGGCGACAATACCGTTGGTGAGCTCGGCAACGGAACCTACACAGGGACCAGCATTCCGGTGCCGGTTTCGGGACTATCGCTGGGCGCGGTCGCAATTGCCGCAGGCTCCCACTTCACATGCGCAGTGACGACCACGGGTGCAGCGCTCTGTTGGGGGGAGGGCGACTCAGGTCAGCTAGGCAACGGCTACGCCACCAACTCTGCCACCCCAGCCGCAGTTTTGGACCCGACCGGGAGCGCACCGATTAGCGGTGTGGTTGCAATCTCCGCCGGTTTTGAGCATACATGTGCCTTGACGAGCGGCGGATCGGCCTTTTGCTGGGGAACCGACGGCACAAACCAGCCTGGCAGCGGTACGTTGTCGCAATCCAATATCCCGGTGCAAGTGTTGAACCCGGCCGGAACCGCACCGATTAGCGGCGTGGCAGCAATTTCGGCCGGACAGTTCCACACCTGTGCTGTAACCAGCGGCGGGGAGCCATTCTGCTGGGGGGACAACGCCGAGGGTGAACTCGGCGACGGCAGCACCTCTAGTGTCACCATAGCATTGCCAGTCTCGGGGCTGTCGGGCGGTGTGGCCGCAATTGCCGCAGGCTACCAACACACGTGCGCGTTGACGAACGCAGGGGCCGTTTGGTGCTGGGGATCCAACGCTACCGGCCAACTCGGCAACGATAGCACCGATAGCTCGTCCCTCCCGGTGTTGGCAGCGGGCGCAGGCAACAAAGGTTTCTTGCAGATTTTCTGATGGACCGCACACGGCAACTTTTTGCGAACAATGTGTCTTGAGAGCTAAATCAAAATTCTTCCGCGAGCCGACGAGTGCTGGCTGCCGCTGCTGGGTTCGGGTCTCAGCATCTCCAAAGCAAAGAAATACCCGACCTGATTTGCCTCCGCACAAATGCCATTTTTGCCTGCTGCGATAATCTTTAAGAAACAGACCTTGAAGGTATGATCGGAGGCGCAACGGCCCGGCCGACGCGCAACCTCAAGACGCGATATCCCATTTCCCATCAATTAATTACAGGGGCAGTGCGCCGTGCTGACATCCTTGAAATTGTTTATCCTAATCGTAAGAATTGATTTATGCCTCTCTTAGAAAATCCGCGTAGCCTTGAAATTGACAATGCGGCCGAGCGCTTGTCCTGGAACAGGTTTAGACGCTCTAGAAGAGCCCCAAGGAGGTAAGCATGTTAAAGCCAATCGATGCTATACGGATGATCGTAGTGACCGCCGTGTTGGTTGTGAGCGGCGCAGTGTCAGGAACTGCTCTCGCACGAGAGGATGCACCCAAGAAGGTGCCGGAACAATTGGTACTCGCGCAGGATCAGGGGAAGCAATCGGTGCTCCATGTAAGTCCGTACAGGAACGGCGAGGTCCCCAGACAAGTGCTCATGAACCCTGCGGGATCCGGGATCGCGAGACCGGACCAAGATATAAATGATGGCTCCGCGCGAACGCAATCGAACTCGCGTGTACCCAGATTCGCGTTTTATGGAAAGTGACAGCGGGCCGGTCGTCCATCCGAGATGCCGCTGTGGGCCGCTAATCTGATGCAGGTATCGCAGGGCGAGGCGCAGTGCGGCGTCGCCCTCGATTGCCTTTCCCGGATTATGGAGACACTGAAAAAGGAATCGATGCTTCCGTCGTCTCCCAAAGTAGCGCTAGCGTTCCTTTGTTGCCGCCATCGGATCGCAATTCAATCTTGAATGTCTCCACTGGCGCGGTCAGAGTATTCAAATTCATCTTCGTTCGGCCAAAATCGAGGGAAGCATCGTAATCGAGATGGAATTGACCTGTCTGCTTGTTGATGATGAGGGTCCATTCATTTAGATTCGGAAGCGTCCAGATGCTGTAGCTTCCGGCAGGAAGTTTTAAATCGCCAATCCGCAGATTGGCTTCGGTCGTTATTTTGGTCGCCCAATTTGCGCCAGTGCACCAGACGTGGCCAAACGGGACAAGTCCACCCATTACTTTTCGCCCGTGCATCGAGGGCGCGTAGTAGTCGACGCTGATTTTCCTGCCTGCAATTGTGGTTGCAACGTTCTCAGGGGGGCTCTTGTATCTGGAATATCCGAACTGGCCGTAGGAGGTCCACGCAAATGCCCCAATCAGTGCGGCGATCGTCACGAAGCCCGAGAAAACAAGAAATGGTTTCCTTGAGTGAATCGACATCGCCACAATCCCCCGCTTGCACGTCATTCGCAGCGCCTCAATCATGAGAATCGTACTCCTAAATTCGTAGTTATGGCCAGCCTTGTCGATTGTTGGTAGTGCATCACTTTCCGTGCACTTTGAATGTGAGATCGATTCCGGTGCCACCAGCTCCGCCGAACTTGGCAAAATCCGAGCCGAGGCCCTACTATGGTTTCTATCTACGATCGTCGAGCGAGATTCTCCTGCGCCTATGAGTCGCAATCCCAAAACGGTCGGACTGATCTCGGACACGCACGGATTATTGCGCCCGCAAGCCTTGCGCGCGCTCGATCGCTCGGACCTGATCATTCATGCGGGAGATGTGGGGGATCCGGAAATTCTTGACGAGTTGAAGACGCTCGCGCCGGTCTTTGCGGTGCGCGGGAATATCGATTCAGAACCGTGGGTGCTGGCGTTGCCGGAGACCGAAATTGTGGATACAGGCACCGCCTCGATTTACGTTCTCCACGATGTGCATGCGCTCGACCTCGATCCCGCCGCGGCGGGCTTCCATATCGTGGTTAGCGGACACTCGCACAAACACTCACGCACGGAGCACGGCGGCGTCCTATTCCTTAATCCTGGCAGCGCGGGTCCACGAAGATTCAATCTGCCGGTAACAGTGGCGTGTCTCTATCTGGATGAAATTCCCTGGAAAGTTGAATTCGTGGATTTGCTTGGCATCTAGTAGAACAGGCTTCAGCCTGTTTGTTTTTGACTTCTGCCAGCGCAGAGAGAATCAAAAGCAGACAGGCTGAAGCCCGTCCTACTTGGAAAGAATGAGGAGCCCGCTTACGGGCCGAAGCAGATTCGGCCCCTAGGCAAGCTCAAAAACAGTTAGTCGCCGGAATGCGCCTGGAAGACTTCGCCGGGCAAGCGTGCCATCCTTGAAGAATGACCGGTTTGAGAAGTACGACCGGAATGAACGCGGTCGAATTCAATCGGAGGCCGTTCCGGCTTCGCGGAGAACTCGATATCGGCCTGCATCCTCTCCATTCGGATGCCCAGCGTGCGCTCCAACAAGAGCAGGTCAGACCGCTGGTCCCGTCCGAAGAGCGTGGACGCGACACCCATCTTGCCTGCGCGGCCTGTGCGGCCAACGCGGTGGATGAAATTCTCCGCAATCTCCGGTAAATCGTAGTTAATGACGTGGGCGATATCCTGCACGTGGATGCCACGCGACGCCAGGTCGGTCGCGACCATCACGCGGTAGCGGCCCTGCTGAAAACCAGTCAATGCTGCCGTTCGCTGGGATTGCGACCGGTCACCGTGAATCATGGTGGCGGTAAATCCTTCGCGAGCCAGGTTCCTGGCAAGTTTTTCGGTTCCGCGCTTGGTGCGCGCGAATACGAGGCAGCGGCCCGTCTCCTTGGCGAGCAGATGTTGCAGCATTTCCTGCTTGCGATCGCCGGAAACTTCGTACGCATGAACGCGCACGTTTTCCGATGGCTTCAGTGTGGACCCGAACGCGAGACGCACCGGGCTCCGCATGTAATCGTTCACGAGATGGACCACCGAAGCTTCCAGCGTTGCGGAAAAGCACAGCGTCTGGCGATCCTTCGGCAGGATGCTGGCAATTCTGCGAATCGCCGGAAGGAATCCCATGTCCAGCATGCGATCGGCCTCGTCGAGGATGAGCACGCTGAGCGCCTTGAAATTGAAAAGCTTGCGGCCCAAATAATCTTCAAGCCGGCCCGGAGTGGCAACCACCAGGCGCGCTCCGTCTCGAATGGCGGCGAGCTGTTTTGCTTCGGGAAGGCCACCCACCACCAGCGCAGCTGGTGGCAGTTGCTTTCCGCGCAATGCGTTGTACTGATCTAAAACTTGCATCGCGAGTTCGCGCGTGGGAACGAGCACAAGGGCTTCAATCCCTCGCGCTTTCTGCTGAAGCAGCCGTTCGATGACTGGAATCAGGAAGGCGAGCGTCTTGCCGGTTCCCGTCTGCGCGGTCGCAAGCACGTCCTTGCCTTCAAGCGCCTGCGGGATCGCCGCCGCTTGTACTGGAGTCGGGATCGCAAAACGTGCCAGCGACAACCGCTCCTTCGTGTAATTGGAAATCTGTAATTCCGAGAAATTCTGCATGTTTCTACTTTGTCTTTTCTGCTGGCAGTGGCCGTCGCTGCGCGCACACGAATGTTTTTTCGACGGGCCCCACGATTCACCTTCAGCCCCATTGGGGCAAAGTGTTCAGTGAAAAAGCAGAGTCCGCACCCGGTGCGGGCACACAACTGGCATGACCAGTCCTAGTTTAAATTACGCTGAAAACGTACGGAGGAGATCAAAGGCGGGGTTTTCTCAAATCGAACCAATCGAACCAGAGCAACCACACCAAACAACCGATGTATTAGCGCAAGTACAGTATACCACAGATCGAGCCAAATTGGCGGAACAAATTATGACAGGGCAGAGTTACCGATAGGCCCCATTGTTTCGGGTGCACAAGACAAGCAATGAATACCAATTCCGTATTCTAGTGTCGCACACTCTCAAACTTCGATTCTCGCAGTATTCTTTGCGGTGACTCGCGCCGCTTCGTGGCCGAGTGCGAACCTAGTTGGTAAAGCTTACACGACGGATTTACCGAATGTCCACTTCGTGGAAGCCGAAGCCTTTTAACATACCCGAGATCGTGCTTCGCGCGTTATCGCCAGCGGTCTTGAGGATGCCATCGTGCACCGCGTCTTGTTGGAGCTGCCGCTCAGCTTCTTCGCGGACTTCGCTTTCGAGGTTGGGATCTGGAGAAGAGAATAGGCCGGTGTCGCGGGAATATACCTTCGTCTTCGCATTATCGATGCGAGTGCTGAAGACTTCCGCTGAAGGCAGGTGAATCGACACTTTCTGCCCCTGGATCACGACATCGCCGGACTGCAAGCCCGCCAGATTAATTCCTCCAATCACTTCGCCGTGTACTAATAGCAGCAGCCGGTCACCCGCGAGGAATTTCGGCAGGTAAGCATTGGAGCGCTCGCCCGTAATAATCTTATCCATCGTATAGCTCACGGTTTCCAGCCGCTGGAGTTGCTGAATTTGACGAACCACAGTAGGCTGACCGATATTGATCTGAGTGCGACCTCCGCGCAAAATGCTCATCAGGCTCAACAACCCAATCCCAGTCGACAGCCACACGAGCGCCCCTACAAAAACAACCGTAGTTACCGCACCCAAGAACGTGCCCAGAATCCATGAGTATAAATTCCGAGGCTTTCCTCGCGTGCCGTCGATTTCCTGTACTTTCGCGAGAGGAGCATTGTCACTTGTCATCGGTTAGCCCAGCGATTCCAGTGTAGACCAAGCCAAAAGTCATTGCTCGAAATCGTTAACGCGACTTCCAGTCGGCGCTCCACTCCGCTGGAAGCCCACTGTGCTTTCCAAGAAGCGATTGATCGGGCACCACCCTGGCAGGGACGGATGTTGGTTATCTTTTGTCGCTGAAGATTGTGAAGGTTGCGCCATAATGGGTCACTCGAATGAACCAAGCTGCGGCTAACTCAACTCTACCCCAGCCTCAAACATGGCGGGAAACCGGGCTTCGCCGGGATTTTCTGGAGGGCCTCGCGCTCAAGATTTTGTTCCTGCACGGTGAGTTATTGCTTCGAGATCTCGCGGCCGAAATGTGTCTCAATCTGGCCATTATTGAGGAAATTTTTCAAATTCTGCGACGAGAACATCTGATTGAAGCGAAAGGCGTGACAGCTGGAAATTACCAGATCGTGCCCTCCGACCAGGGAAAAACACGAGCTCTTCAGCTACTTGCGTTGAATCAATACTCAGGTCCGGCTCCGGTGCCCTTGAGTGAATATACGAAACGCGTTCGCGAGCAAAGTGTACAGGGGGTGCCGGTAGATCCGGCGGACCTAAAGCGGGCTTTTTCTCATCTGGTTGTGTCCGACGACGTGCTCAACCGGATCGGAACCGCGGTCGTATCGGGTACTTCCATTCTCTTTCATGGCCCGACCGGTACGGGAAAAACGACACTGGCCGATCTGATTCCCGATATCTATCCAGATACCGTTTGGATTCCGCATTGCGTGGAAGTGGATAATCAGATCATCTCGATCTTCGATGCCACGATCCACCGGCCAACCGAACAGCCCGCTTGGGATACGTCGGATTCGCGCTGGGTGCGATGTCGCCGTCCGCGCGTGTTGGCCGGCGGAGAACTAACGGCAGAGATGCTCGAATTGCAAGTCAACTCCTTCACGAAGTTTTATTCCGCGCCGCTTCAGTTAAAAGCAAACAACGGCGTTCTGGTTATCGACGATCTCGGACGTCAACGAATTCCTCCCGAGGTGCTGCTGAATCGGTGGATCGTCCCACTCGATCGGCGGATTGATTTTCTCACGCTGGGAGGAGGGAGAACTTTCGAAGTGCCCTTCGATTTGTTTCTCGTTTTTTCAACGAACCTCGATCTAGCTGAACTGGCCGACGGAGCGTTTCTCCGCCGAATCCCCAACAAAATCAAGGTTAAAAATCTGACCGTCGAGCAGTTCCACGAGATCGCCAAGAACGTGTGCGGCGCTTCGCAGGTTGCCTACGATGCTGCGGTCATCGATCGTCTGGTTAAACTCATTTCCGATGACCTCAAGCAGCCGCTTCGTGCGTGCCACCCCAGAGACATCGTCGCGCAAATTTGCTGGGCCGCGAAGTACAAAGGAATGAAGCCCGAACTGGATGCGAGCGCGATCGAGCAGGCATGCCGAAATTATTTCGTCGAATCGGAATGAGGCCTCGCATTGGCGGTGAGTTCGTGTTCCAATGCACCCGTTAATCGCCTCTTAGATCGGGGCGGTTCCAATGGCTAGTTTCCGATAAGAGATCCTATCGAAGGCTGGACCACCATGTGCTTCAACTTCGATTGGACTTTCCAGAATTTGCATGTAAAATCTGTAATTCTGTTCACGGTTCCGCAGGAAGCAGGGTGGGTGGCTACCGATTAACGACGCTGTTTGCGCGGAAGTCAGGCCGTTTTTTTTGAAGCCACGCGGGGCCGTTGCGTGGCCCTCTCGAAGGAACTTTCGACTTTGGGTGCCTTGGGACATTCAATTTTGATGAATGACGCTGTGTGTGTGTCACGCGGCTGGTGCAAGAGGGAGGCAAGTTCATGATTGTTGGCATTCCCCGAGAAAGCTATCCGGGGGAGCGGCGTGTGGCGCTGATTCCCGCCGTCATTCCCAGTCTGGCGAAGGCTGGTCTGGAAGTCGTTGTCGAAGCCGGGGCAGGCATCGAGGCGGGCTTCCCGGACGCCGAATACGTTGCCAAAGGCGCCAAGATCATTGCGGATCGAGCGGAAGTATTTCGGCTCGCGGACATCGTGATTCAGGTGCTTTCTTACGGCTCAAACGATCAGACGGGCGCGGCCGACTTGCCGCTTTTTCGACCCGGTCAATTACTCATTGGATTTCTCCGGCCCATGGGGTCCGTGGAAACGATTCAAGCGATTGCCGCGACCGGCGTAACCTCGTTCTCAGTTGAGCTGATGCCGAGGACCACTCGCGCGCAAAGCATGGATGCCCTTTCCTCAATGGGCACGATCTGCGGTTATAAAGCCGTACTGATTGCGGCGGATACGCTCCCAAAAATTTTCCCGATGCTGACAACGGCGGCTGGTACGATCACCCCGGCTCGCATTCTCGTTATCGGCGCGGGTGTAGCCGGCCTCCAGGCGATCGCTACTGCGCGACGGCTCGGAGGAGTTGCTTCCGCGTATGACCTCAGGCCCGCGGCGAAGGAGCAGGTACAGAGCCTTGGCGGGCGATTCGTCGAGCTTCCCATCGAAGCCAAGGATGCGCAGGACGCGGGCGGCTATGCGAAGGCGCAGGACGAGGAATTTTACAGGCGGCAGCGCGAATTGCTGGGCAAGGTGGTAGGGGAAAGCGACGTTGTGATTACTGCGGCCGTCGTTCCGGGCAAGAAATCGCCCGTGCTCGTGACAAAAGAAATGGTTGCAGGCATGGCGCCGGGCTCGGTGATTGTGGATTTGGCGTCGGAACGCGGCGGAAACTGCGAACTCACGAAGCCAGGCGAGATATTCATCGTGAACGGCGTCACGATCATCGGCCGCTTCAATCTTGCTTCCGCTGTACCGTACCACGCGAGTCAGATGTACTCGAAGAATATCTCCGCGTTTCTCATGCTGATGGTCAAGGAAGGTAAGCTACAGCTCAATCTCGACGATGACATTATCAAGAGCACACTGGTGACGCAGGGAGGGGCGGTGGTCAACAGCCGCATTCGTGAATTCTTCGCGCTACCGCCCCTGGTCGCGGCACAGAAGGGGACAACATAGCGATGAGAATGGATCTGATTACGAGTGTTTACGTTTTCATGCTGGCGGCTTTCATTGGTTTGGAAGTGATCCGCCGCGTGTCTCCCCTTCTGCATACCCCCCTAATGTCTTTGACAAACGCCCTCGACGCCATCGCCGTCGTCGGCGCAATCATTCTGGCTGGGGAGCACAAGACAACGCTTTCCACCGTGCTTGGCACCATTGCAATCGTCGCCGCCACCAGCAACGTTGTAGGCGGTTTTTTCATCACGGACCGGATGCTCAAAATGTTTAAAGCGAGCAGCAAACCGAAACCATGACACCTTTCCCAGCGACCGACACGATTATTGAAATTACATATCTGATCGCCACGGCATTGTTCATCCTGTCTCTAAAGTGGA
The DNA here is from genome assembly GCA_050014735.1 of Candidatus Acidiferrales bacterium. Classification (GTDB taxonomy): domain Bacteria; phylum Acidobacteriota; class Terriglobia; order Acidiferrales; family UBA7541; genus Palsa-360. The sequence continues at coordinate 43,919 of JBEKCU010000003.1, forward strand.
TGAGCTCGCCCACCACGGCGCGTCACGGCGTTTGGGCCGGCGAAATTGGCATGCTGCTGGCCGTGGCGGGAACTCTGCTGAACCGCGGAATCGTGGACTACAAGTGGGTCATGATCGCCCTGGTGCTTGGCACCATTATTGGCGTCCCTCTCGGCAAGGTCCAGATGACGGCGGTTCCCCAGCGGACCGCGCTCAGCCATGCCTTCGGAGCGTTGTGCGTTACGCTCGTTGGAACGGCCGAATTTTACCTCCGCGCGCCCAACGTGCCCAAATTCATGATGTCCGTGTTGTCGATGGAAGTCATTCTCGGCTCCCTGACCTTTACCGGCAGCCTGATGGCGGCGGGAAAATTACAGGAAATATTGCCCCAGCGTCCCATCACGTTTAAGGGCCAGAATATCGTCAATCTGGGAATGCTGGTGGGTGCCGTCGGTGTGGCCGGATACCTGGTGCTCCATCCGGACCAGATGTTTCTGTTTCCGATTATTATCGTGATTCCTCTTTTATTTGGCGTGATGATGATTATCCCCATCGGTGGCGCGGACATGCCCACTGTGATTTCCCTGCTGAATTCGTACGCCGGGCTCTCTGCTGCGGCGATGGGATTTGTGCTCGATAGCAAGCTTCTGATCGTTGCCGGCGCGTTGGACGGAGCTTCAGGGTTGATTCTGTCCGTGAACATGTCGAAAGCGATGAATCGCTCGTTCTCGAACGTGCTGTTCGGTGCGTTCGGCCAGGAAGCGGTCTCCGCGAAAGGTGGCGCGGACGCCAAGCCGGTTCGCAGCGCGAGTCCCGAGGAGGCCGCTGGGATTCTGGCGGTTGCAAGCAAGGTTGTCATCGTGCCCGGCTATGGCATGGCCGTGGCGCAAGCGCAGCATAAAGTGCGCGAACTATACGACAACCTGACCAAGCGCGGGATCGACGTGAAGTTCGGCATCCATCCGGTCGCAGGACGCATGCCGGGCCACATGAACGTCCTGCTTGCCGAGGCCGACATTCCGTACGACAAGCTTCTCGACATGGATGAAATTAACGGCGAATTTCCTCAGACCGACGTAGCCCTGATTATCGGCGCGAATGACGTGACCAATCCCGCCGCGCGCACGGACTCCAGCAGCCCGATTTTCGGTATGCCCATACTCGATGTCGACAAGGCTCGGACTGTCATGGTGATTAAGCGCAGCATGGGCGCGGGCTTCGCGGGAATCGAAAACCCCCTGTATTGTCTCGATAAGACCTTGATGCTCTTCGGCGATGCAAAAGGTTTCGTCGGCTCTATCGTCCGCGAACTTTCCGGCGGCGGGAGTCACGGGTAGTTTCTCGAGATTTCGTTCTGAAGATTCGCGCCACGAATTTCAGCGCAATTGCAGGGGCGCGGCAGGCCTTGCCCACGCGCCTGAACTCTTGGAATTCATCGATTGAATTGGCGAACGATCTCGGTTGAGTTCGTGCTGAATCCAAGTTAGCGCAGTCGGAATGAGACAATCAGCGTGGTTACCACGGCCGCTGGCCTGCCATTTATCCGCAAGGCTCGATACTGCCATTGCTGCACCGCTTCCGTTGCAGCGCGGGCGAGAATTGGAGGGCCTTCGAGAACTTTCATGTCCGTCACGCGACCCTCGCTCGACACCATGACTCGCAGAATAACGTCGCCTTCGATTCCAGCTTTTCGAGCAACGTCCGGATACTCGGGCACCACTGAGTGCTCGAGATGTCTTTGCATTTCGGCGGCATCGACTGGAACGCCGCCCCACCAGGACTCCAGAATTCTTCTGCGGGCCTCCGCAAAAAATCCGTCGGCATCGATGTCGGTGTCTGGCTCGTAGGGGACACCTCGGGAAATCGAGGATTGCGCCCCGCCGAGGGCGCCGGTTTCCATCCATGTTGCGGGGGACGCCACGCGCATTTCCGTTCGGGGCTCGGCAAACTTTAGCAGGATGTTGCCGGAGGTGGCTTTCAGGTGAAGAGCTGAGCCACCTCCATTCAAGGCGCCCTCAAATCGTATCGTCCGTGGGCTGGAGCCGGAATTTCCGTCGCTGATTTGCAGTGGCAGCGAAGAGTCCGCAACGATCCTGTGGCCGCCGTCGCGGTCGATCGCGGCATCGATGGTCGCGGCCATCTGGCGCGGAAGATACACGATAATGTCACCCTCGCTCGAAAATAATTGCGACGTTTCGCTGAATTTGCCCGCGCGATTTGCATCCAGACCCGCCCGGGTCGGCCGGTAGTCGAGCCACGCGGTGATGTTGCCGCCGCCAGTGGCAAGGTCGGCTACTCCCGAAATACGGCCCGTCCGAATTTGTCCGCCGCCAGTGTGAAGGATGGCGTCGCCGTCGATACTGCCCGCGGTGATGTGTCCGCCGGAGGTGGCTGCCCTCAATGTGCCGTCAACTTCGCCGATCGTAATTTGACCGCCCAGCGTTTCAAGTCTTGCGGCAAGGTGTCCCCCGCGCGATGACCGGGAGAACGATTTCCTCGCGTCCACGCGGCCAACGGTGATATTTCCCCCGTCCGTGGATAACTCCGCGCGGCCGTCGAGATCCTGCAGTTCGATATTTCCACCCCGCGTGCGAACCTCGACGCTGTAGTGGCGCGGGATGTGAATTTCATATCTGACTCTGAAAGACCCGTGGAACTCCCGCCAAGGCAGACGGCCGTCGAGGGTAAGTCCCGATGAGCCGGACCGGGCAGTAACCGTCAATTCATGGATGAATTCTTCAGCGCCGGGCTCGCGGGAATCGGCTTCCACCCGGACGCAGTAGGAAATCCGCGAAGTCTCATCGGTGAAGATCTGGACGTTCCCTGGATCGGCAATCAGTCGAAGGAGCAGGCCTTCCGTTGTGGCAACCGTGCCAGTTTTTGCCGCGGTGACGACTGGAATATCCTCGGAAGGATCGAACGGTGCGAAACTTTCCAGGGAAATGAGGGCCAAATCGCGCACACCGGGGGCCGCAGCCGCGGCAGGCGCGGACGCAAAAATCAGCGCCGGCATGACTACCAGCGCCAAGGCTAGCGCACGAGCGATTCTTTGCAAATTCATCATTCAGTTCATTCGACGTAAAGCTGCCTTCATAGTTTGCGAAAATAAAAGAAAAGAATAAAAAATAAAAGGAAAAAACGAAAAGATTGTCATCCCGAGCACATTTTCGCTGGCGAGGAATCGCTCTGTCTTCGATTTAAACCGGGAGGAGTTTCTCGATTCGCAACTGCAACCGACTAAAGTCCGTTCTACTGTTCGCCAAGTTCGCGCAGCGCGGCAGCGCTTTGCAAGCGAACGTAATTATTGGGATCGTTTCGCAGGCGGTCGCGCAGCACACCCAGTGTTTGTGGGTCAGCGGGACCGGATCCAGCTTCCAGGCGGAGGGAATTGACAAGAAGATTGATGGCTTCGACGCGGACTCCCGCATTGCTGTCGCCTTGCAACACGTCCAGCAGGGTTTGCCGGACGGCGGGATCCTGCTCGAAACCTTCCAGGCTTTCCAGCGCTTTCATGCGCACGCCCGGATTCCGATCCGCGCGGCACGCGGCGCACAGCGCTCGGCGTACCTCGGGATCAGCGGCGCTGGCGCGAAGCACATCCAGCGAATCCAGACGGACGCCCGGATCGAACCGCTCGCCGTTTTGCAAAACAAAAGTCAGCGCGCGTTCGATGTCGGCATCGTTGGGCGCGCCCACGATATTGGTCGGTGTGGGCGACATCAACTGGACCTGCACAGTCGGAGTACGTGAGCCGGACGGCGTTACCCAGGCAATATTGGCGCTCCCAGCGCTTTGCAGTTGCTGGTCCGTCAATTTTGGAGCCGCTGAAACCGTAACAGCAGCGCGAGCGGAAACGGTTGCAGGAGCGACGCGTAACCTCTGGCCGGCCACGCCAGCCAAAAAGCTGGCGACCATCAGTGCGGCCATGCTCATCGCAGGGTGATAGACCAAGGTGTCGCGGAGCACCGTCCACCACGCGACTGGAGAGAAAATAGCGCGCCAGCCCGGCTGACTCGCCTTCGACTGCAGATCGTCGATCGATTCCGCAAACTGGCTGCGGCATTGCGCTAGAAGAAGACCGGATCGGTCCAGGGAATCGGCGGGCTGATCATGGGAGGCAATCGCATGACGCAGATGACCCTCGCGCGATAAAAAGGCCGCGCAAGCCGGACACTGCGCGGCGTGAGATTCAAGCGCTGAGCGCGCTGCAGAATCGAGTTCGTCGCACATATAGAGAATAGCGAGCGATTCGATTTCCTCGCAACGGATATTCACGGCATTGTTGGAATCGTCGGTCACAGCAGCCCTTCCAGTTGCACGCGCAATTTGCGCGTCGCGCGAAATAAGGAGTTCTTTATGGTTTCCTCGGACGTACCAAGGGCTTCTCCTATGGCGCGTAATTTTAAGCCCTGGTAATGCTTCATTTCAAACACCATGCGTTCGCGCGGCGTCAGCAGTTCGAGCGCGGTGGAAATCCGTTTGTTAATTTCGATTCCCATCATCAGCCGCTCCGGATCGGACGACGCGCGCTGCTCTTGTTGCCGGTCGAAGAAATCCGTGGGGTTCGTGTCGCCCTGCGAATTCGTGGCGTGATCGGGGGCCTGGTCTTCCGGACGGCTGCTCCGGCGGCGAAGGTGATCGAGGCAAACGTTCGTTACGATGCGATACATCCACGTATAGAAACTGCACTCGAAGCGGAAGCGGTGCAGATTCTTATAGATCTTAATAAACGCTTCCTGGTAGACGTCTCGGGCATCTTCGGTCCTGTGCAGGACATTCATGGCGATTCGCAGGACGTCCCGGTCATACCGGTGGACCAGTTCCTCGAACGCTTCGCGGTCACCGCCCTGCGCGCGTTCGATCAGAACGCGGTCATCGGGAGCGGCCAAGGTTCGCCTCGAAGTTACGGTTGCGACCGACCCTTGTGCTCGGTCGCCGGAACCGTCCAAAGACCATGTGATCGTCACGCCGTCGGATGACATCTGGCCATTCTCCCCGGGACCTTCGCCCGAAACCGTGCGGGCATTCCGGCAAAACTTTGGGGCAAGTCCATTTTATTAGACGCAGCAAGGTCCACAATGGTAAGCAGCGTAGGAAAAGGCACATTTCCAGCCTCTGTGCCGAGCTAAATCGTTGATGTCTAGATACTTGGTCATTGGTCTTGCAGAAATAAAGTCCGCCATCGGATATCTGTAAGCATTTTGGATGAATCCACTCGCTCTTGGACCGAGGTATCCATTTGGGCATCTATAAAGCAGAGAGTCATCGTCTCGATCGGAACCAAACGGTTGGCGTCTCCAATAAAACTTGGCTTTCTCCGTTCCCCTCCGTGTTCTCTGCGCACTTTGTGTTAAAGCCTTGCCGTTAGGCGAAGAAACTCTTAACACAGAGCACGCGGAGAACACAGAGAAGCTCCGATCGAAAGGCCTTCAGTGATACGCCCCTAGCGAAGTCATCTTCGTCTTGTCTGGATACATCACACCCACCGATTGAATATATGCGCTGCGGTTCGTGTACAAGATTGCCCCATCGCGCAAGATCTCAATCTTCGGCATATCCGTTCGCTGCGGACTCGGGAAGTACACGAATTTAGAGGTTTTTGGATCGAAATGGATAAGAGCCCCACCCTGGCCGGAGTCGCTAATCCAGAGTTTGCCCTCGTGATCGGGTTGAATATCGTACGGGTAGGAGTACTTTACCGGAATTGTGTACTCGACAATCTTGCCGGTCAGTGGATCGAGCTTGCCAATTTTTCCCCTGCTGTCCAGGGCGTACCAAACCTTGCCGTCAGAATCCACCGACAGCCGCCGCATGGTGCAGGGCCGGGTAAGCGGCGTGTACTCAATGAATGCCTCGGTTTCCTGATCGAACTTCGCTACTTTGCAGCGAGTCCATTCCGCGATCCACAGGTTGTCTTGCTTGTCGATCGCCAGACCGTAAGCAAATCCGAAAGCGGTAGGAACCTTATATTCGGTGATCTTGCCTGTTTCGCGATCCCATTTGCCGAGCTGGTTTGGATAGCTCTGCGTGAACCAAACGTTCTGCTTCGAGTCCACAACCGGTGTATGCCCGTGGTTTTGCTTTGCGGTGGCCTGAACGCCAAAGGGATAGAGAGTCATCTCCCCGGTTTTGGCGTTCACCCGGCCCAGCGCCAAGTCTCCCACCCACCAGAGATCGCCCGCCCCGTCCAGCGTAATTCCGTGAGGGAAGGAGATCGTGTTGGGAATCGGATAATCCTTGAAGACGCCAGTGCGGGGATCGACCATACCGATGCTCGGGTGGCCAGCTGCTCGCTCCGTGAACCAGATGTTCCCGTCCTTGTCGAAGTGGTCGTCGTGCATGGGACGTCCGTAACCCACCGGTATGGGGTACTCGACAAACATCGCCTTTGCCACGGAGGCCTCATCCACCGGCATTTCCGGGACGGCTAATGCGCGCGGTGTGCTGTTGGGACCATAATTCTGAACCAAGTAGGCAACCAGGTCCTGGCGTTCCTGTCCAGAGAACGTGCCCGGCACAATACGGCCAGGAATCATTGCTGTCGGATCGCTCATCAGATCGATGGCCGCATTCCACTGATCCGCATCCCATTGGTGGCTGGGAACAAAATCGTAGCCGTGGCACAGCATACAGTTCTTTTCGATCAGGGTCCTGCCTGCGCCCGGCGGGTACAATTCTTCGTAGGAGACTGCGGGCACATTCGATGGCCCATTCGGACCTTCTGCGCCGCGGGTGGTCCGGTTCACCTTTAGCGGAGCATCGCTGAGCGTGAAATCCGCGGTAGCGTTAGCACCGGCAGTTATCGTTATTTTCTTGGGATTCGCCGAAAACCCGTTCTTCTTGACGCTGACTTCATAATTTCCAGGCAATAGATTCACTGCTTCGTACTTGCCACCAACGGTGTACACAACGAAAAGCATGTTGTTGTCCAGGTTCTTGGCATAGACCTGCGCGGCCTGGAACGGCTTGGAAGCCTCGACTTTTCCCGAGAGCGTTCCCGTACCTGAAATCGCGGCCGCGCTTGCGGTGGCGCTCAGGAAGTACTCGCTTCCGATAAGAGCGAACGCAGCGGCAAGACTCGCAAGGCCCAATACAATGACGCGCGTGAGTTTCCTGTTCACGGTTCCCCTCCAAAATCAATTCGAATCCCGGTTTCTTGTTATCGCCGATTGACCTGGCATGCAGCTTCCTTGTGAGTGTACATATCGCCTGCAATTGCTTCAATGAGTTTCTTTTCACGAATCCAGATGCTATAAAGCACGGCGGAATGACACTTTCGAAAAGCGGCGCCGCAAACGGCGGCCTAAAAACGCTCCGCAAAATCTCCGTGGTTCCCATGGTCACGGCGACGTATTTCATGGTCGCCGGAGGCCCTTATGGACTGGAAGACATCGTTCAAAAGACAGGTTACGCTGCAACTTTATCGATTCTGCTCATCACGCCGCTGCTCTGGAGCCTGCCGACGGCGCTAATGGTCAGCGAACTGGCCACGGCGATTCCCGAGGAAGGTGGCTTTTATATTTGGGTGCGACGCGGCATGGGACGTTTCTGGGGTTTCCAGGAAACGTGGCTCACGCTGGCGGGCAGCGTGTTCGAGATGGCGTTGTATCCCAACCTCTGCATCGCTTACATCGGGCGGTTCATGCCGGGGCTGGTGGCCGGGCATCGCGGGCTAATTCTTGGTTTTGCGATGATCGCGCTTTGCACGGCTTGGAACATCATGGGAGTGCATTCCGTTGGAGAAGGCTCTATTTGGCTCAATATTGCGCTGCTCGCTCCGTTTGTCGCGCTGGTGATTCTTGCGCTGGGCGGCGGCAGAACCGGGGATGCGGCTCCTGTTCCACTTCGCCACGTCGATTTGCTTGGCGGAGTACTGATCGCCATGTGGAATTACATGGGCTGGGACAACCTGTCGACAATCGCGGGTGAAGTCGAAGCTCCCCAGCGCGCCTATTCGCGCGCTATGTTCGGCGCTGTCATCTTGGTCATCGTGAGCTACGTGCTGCCGGTAGCTGCGGTGGCGCGCACGGTAATCGATCCGAACAGCTGGACGACAGGGGGCTGGGTGGACGTCGGCGAATTGATCGGCGGCGAAACGCTGGCCATCGCCATCGCGCTCGCTGGCGTGATCGGCGCGATCGGCTCGTTCAGCACATTGATGCTCTCGTTCACGCGATTGCCCATGGTGATGGCGGAGGATGGTTATCTGCCGCGCGTTTTCGCCCGGCGCGACGCGCGTACCGGTTCACCCTGGGTTGCGATTGCTGTGTGCGCAATTCTTTGGGCTGTGTGCTTCCCTCTGGGATTTGAACGCAGCCTTATTTTGGATGTCCTGCTGACCGGGCTGAGCATCTTGTTGGAATTCTGGGCGCTTGCCGCGCTGAGAATTCGCGAGCCCGAACTTGCGCGTCCCTTCCGGGTTCCCGGCGGCACAGCTGGCGCGATTGCTCTGGGCGTGCCTCCACTGGTGTTGATGATCGCGGCGGCCGTGCGTAATCGCACTGAACTGGTTGGGTCCACGAATGAGCTTGCGATCGGGATCGGCATCATCGTTGCGGGAGTGGCACTGTATTTTCTCAGCCGGCGTTTCAGGGACAAACAGAAACGGCCATAGCGACGCTGAGGGTTGCACCTTCTACGAGGCCAGCGCGAGCCTGTAAAAGCTGAGCGCCGCATCGCCCTGTTCGACTAGGCGCACTCTCTCAAGTTTTCCAGCTCGTTCTGGCAACGCGTGTTTTCGCAGATGCTCGGCGATTAGATATCCGCCAGGGGCCAGCAAAGATGACTCGCCCAAAAAATCGAGTGCGCGTTCGTATTCGCATGCAGCCGCATACGGCGGATCGAGAAAAATTAGCTGGGCGTGTGCATGACGGGCTTCCAAGCGCGACAGACTGCGCAGAACATCCATTCCCAGAATTTCCGCTTCGCCACCGATCGAAAGCGATTCCAGGTTGCGACGAATCAGCGCCGCGGCCGGTGCATGTTGCTCAACGAAGATCGCGCGCCGCGCGCCGCGGCTCAGTGCCTCGATGCCAACAGCTCCCGTGCCCGCGTATAGGTCGATGAACAGCGCGCCTTCGAGCGCCGGACGAATGATATTAAAAAGCGTCTCGCGCAGGCGGTCGCTGGTGGGCCGCAGCGCTTGCCCCTTCAGGCTGCGCAGCGTCCGGCTCCGGTATTTTCCTGCAATGACCCTCAAGGCGAAATCCTTTGGAACGACGGATGAACACAGATAAACACCGATGAAGAAGAAACCGAAGAGAGTAGGAAGGCTTTTTTTTTATTTTTATCGGTGTTCATCTGTGTTTATCTGTGGCTCCAATGGGTTTATCCGACCGACGCGAGCCGATAGCGGCGCTGCCATTCCTGCGGGAGCTGGGCGAGCAGGCGATGGCGGGTTTGTTCCGCTTCGGGAGATTCGACGAGCGAGAGCGCTTCACGGCGCGCGAGTTCCAGCAATTCAAAATCACGAAGCGGGTTGGCGATATGAAAGCCAAGTTCGCCGTGCTGTCGCGTTCCGAAAAATTCGCCGGGGCCGCGAATGTTTAAATCCGTTTCGGCAATTTCGAAGCCGTTGGTTGTGCGCAACATGGTTTCCAGGCGCATGCGCGCGTCGTCTCCCGGCGTTTTCGGAGCGATCAGGATGCATGTGCCCTTTTCGCCGCCGCGGCCGATGCGTCCCCTCAGTTGATGGAGTTGCGACAGGCCAAATCGCTCGGCATGCTCGATCACCATCACCGAGGCGTTCGGCACGTCGACGCCGACTTCGATGACGGTCGTCGCCACCAGGATGTCGATTTCACGATGACGGAATTGTTCCATGATATTTTCTTTTTCGTCGCTCTTCATGCGGCCGTGAAGCAGGCCGACTCTTCGATTCGGAAATATCACGCTCCGCAGCTTCTCGAATTCGACGATGGCGGCCTTCAACGAGCGCTGGGATTCAGCCGATTTCGATTGCTCGATCACAGGGTAGACCACGTAGGCTTGCCTGCCCGCTGCAATTTCACGCCGCAGAAAATCCCACACGCCCGGCAAATGCGCCTCGGAAGACCACCGCGTTACGATCGGCACACGGCCGGGAGGCATCTGGTCGATCACGGAAATATCGAGATCGCCGTATACCGTCAGGGAGAGTGTCCGTGGGATCGGCGTGGCCGTCATTACAAGCACGTCGGGAGACACACCTTTGTCCATTAATTCCTTGCGCTGCAAGACGCCGAAGCGGTGCTGCTCATCCACAATCACCAGGCCCAGCCGCGCAAATGCCACCTGCGGTTCGAGCAGCGCGTGCGTCCCGACAACGAACTGCGCCGCGCCGGATCGCACGCGCTCCAGAGACGCTTTTTTCTCCGCCGTTTTCAATCCGCTGATTAGCAGCTCCACGCCGTATCCGGCGCGCGAGAAAATCTTCCGCGCGGCCAGATAATGTTGCACCGCCAGAATTTCCGTCGGCGCCATCAGGGCGGCCTGATATCCGTTTTCGATCACGATCGTCGCGGCTTCCAGCGCGACGATCGTCTTCCCGCTGCCCACGTCTCCCTGAAGCAGGCGATTCATCGGCACGGGGCGTTCGAGGTCCGCGGCGATTTCGGCAAGGGCTCGTTTTTGAGCGTCGGTGGGCTTAAACGGCAGCACGCGCTTGATCGCTTCGCGGACCGCCGCTTCTCGCACGCGGAATGCGATGCCAGGCTGCTGTTGCGCAGACTTTTTCCGAATCGCGACACTTAGCTGGTAAAAAAAGAATTCCTCAAAAATCAATCTCTGATGCGCTTGCGAACGAAATGAATTCAGCGCCTCGACCGATTCAGTCCGCGGAGGGAAATGGACAAAATGGATCGCATCGCGCCGCGACGGGAATTTATATCGATCGAGAAGTTCAGTGGGCAGCGGATCGGGCATCCGGCCGCCAAATGTTTCAAGCGCCTGATAGATGATTCGCCGCATGACGCGCGAACTAATGCCGCCGATGGCTTCGTAGATGGGAACAATCCGGCCTACTTCGGTCGAGTCCGCTTCTCCGCTGCCGAGCAGTTCGTATTCCGGATTGATCATCTCGATGCGGCCCGGCCGATTCGGGTCGAGTTCCGCTTTTCCGTGGAGAACGATTCGCTGGCCCGCCTTGAACGTTTTTTCGAGGTAACTCCCATGAAAGAATTTACAGGGCAGCGAACCTGTGCCGTCGCGAACCAGAAGGTGATACATGCCCCCTCGTGCTTGCGTATATCGCACGAGGCTGCCGCCGGAAACCTCCGCCTGCACGGTATAGATCTGACCGGGCGCGACTTCGCGAATCTTCGCGAACCGGATGCGGTCTTCGTAGCGGAACGGCAAATAGCCTAGAAGGTCTTCGAAGGTGTGCAGGCCTCGCTTGGCAAGCAGCTCGGCGCGATGCGGGCCAACGCCTTTGAGGTACATCAACTCGGTTGCGGGTATGGCCGACATCACTCTCTCTCTTTATATCACCGTACGGCTGTCTACGCCGATGCTTGCAATCGACTGCCGCATGGGAAAAGATGGATTGTTTGTGCCCGCGTATGGGAGGCGTGCTTGGCGCTGGAGCGACTCGACCGGAACGACGCCAAACTTCTTCTGATCTGGATTCTCGCCGGACTGCTCGGCGCGGGCGTGGCGTATAAGTATTTCTTTCAGGCGTTCCCGGAAGCTTCCGTGGAATTCAAGGTTCCTCGTGCTGACGCACTGGAGCGAGCCAGGCAATTTGCCGGCGCGCAAGGCGCGCAACTCAGCGGCTACGATTCCAGCATAGTATTTAACTTGGATGACATCGCAAAGACGTACCTCGAACGCGAGGTAGGTCTTGCGCAGGCCAACCGGATCATGACGAACGATGTCCACATCTGGTATTGGCAGACGCGTTTTTTCAAACCTCTCCAAAAGGAAGAATTCGATGTGCGTGTCGATCCCGCCGGCGGGATCGTGGGTTACGCGCACGTGCTCGAGGAAACCGCGTCGGGCGCGCACCTAGAACGTTCCGCGGCGCAGGCTACCGCCGAATCGTTTCTGCGGGATACGCTGCACGTCGATCTTTCCCAATACGATTTTCGCGAGCAAGAAGCGAATTCCACGGAACGTCCCAATCGCCGCGACTGGGGCTTTGCGTGGGAACGGCGCGGGTTTCGCGCCAAGGACGCGCCCTATCGCCTGAATGTGACCCTGGCGGGAGACCACATCAGCGGATACGCCGAATTCCTGAAAGTTCCCGAAGAGTGGAGTCTTGGTTTTGAGCGTCTTCGGTCGTCGAATAATCTTTATGAGTTCGTCGCTCTGCTCCCCTATGCATTTTTTCTTGGCGGCTGCCTTTTAATAATCGTCCAGCTGGGACGCCGAGGGCTGCTCGAGTGGCGCATGGGCGTCGCGCTCGGGATATTCCTCACAGCGCTGTATTTCATCATGACGATGAACCAGTGGCCGCTGGACCGGGCTTCGTACAATACCAACACTCCCTATTCCAGCTTTATCGTGGATGAGATCGGCAAAGCCGCGCTCATGAGTATCGTTAGCGCGCTCCTGGTGGTGATTGCCATCGTGCCAGGAGAGCCACTGTACCGTGTATCTCAGCCCGACAAGATCAGGCTCGACATGGGATTGCGATTACCAGGTCTCCGTACAAAAGAATTCTTTCGCGCAAACGTGATTGGAATTTGCCTGGCCGCCGCGCACATCGGCTACATCACCATTTTCTACATTATCAGCAGAAAACTGGGCGCGTGGGCGCCACAAGATCTGAACTACGAAAACGTGGTCAGCACTTCGTTACCATGGATCTATCCGCTCGCCATCGGAATATACGCCGCGACGAGTGAGGAGTTTCTTTTCCGCCTGTTCGCGATTCCGTACTTGATGCGCCTGACGAAATCGAGACTTGTGGCCGTCGTGGTTCCCGCGTTCGCATGGGGATTCCTGCACAGCAATTATCCGCAGGAGCCGGCGTACGTCCGCGGTATCGAAGTGGGCCTGATCGGGATTGTCGTCGGGCTGGTGATGCTTCGCTGGGGGATCTGGGCGACTCTGATCTGGCACTACACGGTGGATGCATTTCTGATTAGCACTTCGCTGCTACGCTCGCACGGCGCGTATCTGCGCATCTCAGGAGCGCTTGTAGGAGGCGGGGCATTGATCCCGCTCGCCATTGCGGGCATTTTTTATCTGTCGCGCGGAGGATTTGAAATCGACGCATCGCTTTTGAACAGCGCGAAGCCACTCGGTGGCCCGCCCTCGCCTGCGACCGCAGTTGTCGAAGATACTTCCAGCCCGGAAGCAGTCATGGAGAGCGTTTCCGCCGAGATTTCGAGCGGCTACAACGGTATGTCCTCGCGCGCTCTCGCCGCTCTCGTTGTTTGCGGCGCGATGGGACTCGCGCTTCTGATTGGCGTGAAACGAGAGGCGATCGGAGATTTCGTCCGGTTCCAGATCGATGCAAACCAGGCTGTGGAACTTGGAAACCATGCGCTGCGCGACATTAAAATCAATCCTGCAACATATCGTCACACCGCGACCCTTACCTACACGTTCGACGAATACACGAATGAGTATTTGCACCGAACCATCGGCATCGCCGCCGCAAATCGCATTTATCGCCAGCAGGTTCCTTCCGCGTTCTGGGCGATCCGCTACTTCCGCGATTCGCAAAACGAAGAGTACACGGTCGTCTTGCGTCCTGACGGGTCGATTCATTCGGTGCATCACACGCTCGATGAAAAGGCCTCCGGCGCAAATCTTTCGAAGGAAGATGCGCTGGCGCGCGCCGAAACTTACTTGCGTGATTGGAAGAAGATGGACCTCTCAGGGTGGAACCTTGTCGATGCGCGTTCCGATAAGAAGCCCGCGAGGACCGATCACACATTCGAATGGGAACAAAATTCAGCGCTCGATCCTGGTCCAGGCCAGCAGGGCGCGCACATTCGCATGCAACTGCACGTTCAGGGCGATGAAGTTTCCGGCTATCGCGTGTTCGTCAAGATTCCCGAAGCTTGGCGCGACGCGGAGAGCCGCACCACCGGGGCTCAACTCGCCCAGACCTATGGCCGATGGATCGGACTTTTCGCGGTTCTGATCGGGGCGCTAGTGATTTTCCTCCGGAACCTCAGGCATCCGGATGTCGCGCGCGTTCCGTGGCGGCGACTCGGCAAATGGTCGATCTGGATGCTGGCGGCTGCCGTCGTCACCTTTGCGAACCGGTTGCCGCAACTCTTGACAAATTACACGACCGTCATGCCCCTCTTGATGTATTACGCCATTCTTGCGATCACGATGATATTTGCGGTATCGCTATATCTTGCGGGAGCCTTCCTTTTGCTCGGCATAGCGTGGTTTTTTCTGGAGCGCGCTTTCGGCCCGGGGTGCATCCCCGGATGGGCTGGAATGAAGGCCGTGTATTACCGCGACGCCTTTTGCGTGGCAACATTCGGTTCGGCGGCGGTGTTGGGACTAAATCGGTTGCCGGCGCTGCTCGCTCGCTGGCCGGTGCAGCATCATATGCTGGGTTCGTCCGTCCCTGAGGGTCTGGACGTACTCAACCCCGCGGCGGGAGTAGCTGCGTCGGCGATTGTCGCAAGCTTCCTAACCGCCGGGATCATAGGTCTGGCCGCTGGAATCATTGCCATTTACGTTCGAGCTGTGTGGATACGGGCTGCGCTTTTGCTGCTGTATTCGGCCTTGATGGCCACGAATGTGGCGACACCGGGCTCGTTCGTGCACGATGCCGCGTTTCGTTTGCTTGCAGCAACGATCCTGTGGTTTGGCGTGACGCAAGTCGTGCGATTCAATGCGATGGGCTATTTCCTGGCTGCTTCAATGATTGCGCTGGTGACCGGAGCGGTCGAGTTGATCGAGCAACCGAATCTGTATTTCCGCGCGAACGGTTACGCCGTTGTGGCGGTTGCTGTCGCCCTGCTCGCTTGGCCGATATTTTATTGGCGGCGCCAAGCCGAGTAAGACAGTCTTGACACTTCGCGCGAAGGCGCTTCCGCCCCGGAAAATCCTTGCCCGCATCAACCGGAGCCTCTCTGCGCCCCTCTCTGTTCTCTGCGTCCTCCGTGTTGGGGATCTCCCAGCGCGATGGCAAGGCTTTAACACATATCTCGCAGAGAACACAGAGCGGCACGGAGAAAACCAACGTCGTCATTTGCGTTAGTGTTTCTTGAACAAGCTTTTGATCGTATCGGCCGCGTTTTGCGGCGTTGCTGACTGCCCGGAAGGTGTGGAAGCCGTCGAAGGCAAGGCCTTCCCGGGCCGCACTTTCGGGCTGTCGATCGTTCCCTCGAGATTGAAAGGCACCGTAATCTTTCCTACTCGGCTGCCAATCAATCCTCCCACCAAGCTGGCCGCCGCGCCTGAACCGACCATCGCCGCAGGATTCACCTCGACCGTTCCCTGATAGTCCAGCGTGCTGTCCATGCCCACGCTGCCGCTTAAATTCACCACTCCACTCGGCGAATCCAAGTGAAGCTGCTTGCTTGAGACACGCTGGTTTGCAATAGCGATGTCGCCTTCGAGAACCGTGAAAGTTGTGTCGCCGCCAATCGTGCCAAGGCCGGCTGATTTCGCGAGCGATTCCACCAGGCTGCCGAGGCTTACGCCGGGCAAATGTCCGTTGCGCACGGCAAATTTGCCCGTGCCGGACAGGGTTTTCTTCCATTCATCGTTCAGGTTTCCGAGAAGTTGAAGATCGAGTTCGCCTGTGCCGCTCACTTTTCCGCGCGCTGCTGGAGTGACGTCGAGGACCTTAGCGACGTCCAGATTGCGCATCTGAACATTCGCCGTGAAGCGCGGGGGATCGGTGGAGCGGTCAACTATGGACGATATTTGCAACGTCCCGCCGTACATTCCAATCGAGATCGGCCGCAATTCCGCACGATCCGTATAGACGTGTATCTCGACATTGGCGGGTCCCACTGTATAAGGCTTCGTTGTAATTTTCTCGACGTTAATGTGTCCGTGCGCTACCAGTTCGCTGGGGCCAGGGGGCGCCGTCGGCTTTGCCGGTGTGGGTGTGGCTGGCGCTGGCGCGCTGGATGATTGTCCCCCTGCCACGGCGATGAGCTTGTCGATGTCCATCTGCGAGGCGCTCAGTTCAAAATTGACTTGAGGATGCTCGACGTCAGGAATACTCAGTATGCCCTTGATATCCGAAGCCTTCGCTAGATCGGCCACGAACTGCGCGTCCATTTTCCCGCCGGCGAGAGTCACCTGGCCAGACTTGAACGCCACCGGCTCGGTCCATCCTTCCAGCGTCAGGTTCACGCCCGTGAGAGTCGACTCCGCCTGCCAGTCGTGCACGCGCAGAGGCGTCAAGACGAACTTATGAAGCACAAAGTTAATGCCTTTTACGCCCACGCTTGAGAGCACTGCTCCTCGCACAACCGCGCCCACCATCACTTCGGCGCCGGTTAAATTGACGCTTTCGATTTCGTCGAGAGAGACGCTGGATGATTCGCCTGTTTGCGCAGGAGCCTTACTGGCGCTGGGAGCAGAGGGAGCAGGAGTAAACGTGTAATTATTCATGCCCGCCGCATCGGTCACCAGGGAGACCTTTGGATGCACCAGGTCGATTGAATTGATGTGAATGGTGCGGCTCAACAGCGGACCGAGCGCGACGTTCACGCGAATTTCATCCGCTGAAAGCAGATCGCCCTGCGGAAATTTATCCGGATTGCCGACGTGGAGGTCGTCCACCGTCAATGCCGCTCCCGGCAGCAAATGCAACCGAATGCCGCCGAGCGTGACTTTCCGGCCAGTCTGCTTCGCAATGGCGTCGGCGATGGTGTCTCGGTAGCGGTCAACGTTCACGAAATAGGGAATCGCGAATGCGAGCAACAGCAGAACCACGACGACAGACAAAACGATCTTTGCCCAAAGAGGAAAACGGCGGGAAGACCAGTTCGAGGAATTCGTTGTGTTCATGTCAACTCACAGTCCCCGGCTTGCGAATTTCGGCAATGTAGTCCGGTCCTGATTCGAGGACCCTATCGTTGCAAATCGCGTCGCGTACGGCAAGCCATTCATTCGGAAAGAAAAGTCCGAACGGAAGCCGGAGGCGTATAATCCGTCCGGGGGTCATTCGTTTGCTCGGAACCGACAATTCGGAGCTGAGCCAGGAGCAGGTTCCGGTGGGCGGGTTCCCGGAAACGCCGCGGGTTCCGCAGCTTGCCTTGGAGAAAACCGACTGGATCGACCAACTCGCCTCCAGCATCACGGTTCTGGTGCGCGAACCCGCGCCGCCAAAGGAATTTCACGGCGACCCATACTTTCGAGATTGTTGGATCGATCAGCGCTTTCCAAAGATTGCATTCGCCGCTGCTGTGATATTGCAAATTCTCCTGATTCGTTTCCCGCCCCCCATTTGGAGCACGCAACGCCCGCATATCGTTTCCGCGGCGCCTCGAAGGGAATTGACCTGGTACGGCCCGGTCAAAGATTTCCCGATCGTATTACCCAGGTCGCGCGAGCCGAAAGCCGCGCAGAAAAGGGACGCCTCGAAGGCACAGCCCGATCGCGGTGCGAATGCGTATCATCCTCGACA
>JBEKCU010000004.1:0-41403 GCA_050014735.1 Candidatus Acidiferrales bacterium
AGCCCGGTGGTCGGTTCGTCGAGAATATAGAGCGTGCGTCCTGTGGCGCGCTTGGACAGCTCCTTCGCGAGCTTGACGCGTTGTGCCTCGCCTCCCGACAAGGTCGTCGCGCTTTGGCCGAGACGCACGTAGGAGAGTCCGACATCGAGCAGCGTCTGCAGCTTCGGCTGCACGGTCGGCACCGCGGCGAAGAACGGCAGCGCCTCTTCGATCGTCATTTCCAGGACTTCCTGGATATTTTTTCCCTTGAATCGTATCTCGAGGGTTTCCCGGTTGTAGCGCTTGCCCTTGCAGACGTCGCAAGGCACGTAGACGTCGGCAAGAAAATGCATTTCGACTTTGATGACGCCGTCGCCCTGACAGGCTTCGCAGCGGCCGCCCTTGACGTTGAAGCTGAAGCGGCCCGGTTTGTAGCCGCGCTCGCGCGATTCGGGCAGCATGGCAAACAGGTCGCGGATGGGAGCGAACACGCCGGTATACGTCGCGGGATTCGAGCGCGGCGTGCGGCCGATGGGCGCCTGATCGATCTCGATCACTTTGTCGATCTGCTCCGCGCCCTGGATTTCGCGGAACAAGCCGGGGCGTTCCATCGAGCGGTAGAGCGTTTGCGCCAGCGCGCGATACAAAATGTCGTTCACAAGCGTGGATTTGCCCGAACCGGAAACGCCCGTCACCACGGTGAGCAGGCCGAGCGGCAACTCGAAATCCACATTCTTTAAATTATTCGCTTCGCAGCCGAGCAGGCGAATCGATTTGCCGTTCGGAGCGCGACGCTTGGGCGGCACGGCAATTTTCAGTTCGCCGCTCAGGTAGCGTCCGGTCAGCGAATCCGCGTTGCGCTCGATTTCTTCCGGGCGGCCTTTTCCCACCAGATGCCCGCCGGCGTTGCCCGCGCCGGGGCCGAGGTCCACCACGTAGTCGGCGCGGCGAATCGTTTCTTCATCGTGCTCGACGACTAGGACGGTGTTGCCCAAATCGCGCAGGTGTTCGAGCGAGGAGATCAGACGATCGTTGTCGCGAGCGTGCAGTCCGATGGACGGCTCGTCTAGAACGTAGAGCACGCCGCGCAGCTGCGAACCGATCTGTGTTGCGAGGCGAATACGTTGCGCTTCTCCGCCCGAAAGCGTCGCGGCGGAGCGGTCCAGGCTGAGATAGCCGAGCCCAACGGCAAGCAGAAAATCGAGGCGTGCCGCGATTTCGGAGAGAGCGCGCCCGGCGATGTCCGCCTGCCGATCGGTCAGACCGGTGCGAATCTGATCCACAGCGGGCCGCGCGTCGGAAATCGCCAGCGCGGTGAATTCGGAGATCGAGCGCCCGCCAACCTTCACGGCGAGACTTTCCGGACGCAGCCGCCGTTCGCCGCAAACGGCGCACGGCACCGGCGACATGTACTGCGTGATCCACTCGCGGTAGGAATCCGACCCAGATTCCTCGAAGCTCGTTTCAAGAAAACCGATCACGCCTTGAAAGTGCAATCCCGGAATTGCTCGCGCCGCTTTCGTGCGCTTGCCGGCTGATTTGTTCCCATTCCCTTCGGCATTGCACGGAGGATTACCGTACAAAATCAGGTTCTGCGTATTGCGCGGAAGCTTCTCAAACGGCACCGACAAGTCAAACCCGTGGGCGAGCGCTCCCAACTCCAGATTGCGTTTCAAAAACACGGAGCCCGCGCCCGGACCGAGGCCGCCATCGAATAATGGCTTGGTCCAGTCGACAATTACCTTCGACGGATCGAAATCGTATTTCGAGCCGAGGCCATTACACGCCGGGCACGCGCCGTATGGAGAATTGAAGCTGAACGAGCGCGGCTCAAGCTGCGGCACGGAAATGCCGCATTCGCTGCACGCCATTTTTTCGGAATAGACTTGCTCGGTGCCGCCAACAACCGAAACGGTGACCAAGCCTTTCGCCAGCTTCAGCGCCGTGGCGATGGATTGTTCGAGCCGCGCCGCAATGCCCGGCTTGACGAGCAAGCGGTCCACGACAACTTCGATTGTGTGATTCTTGCGCTTGTCGAGGCGCGGCGGATCGTCGAGCGGGCACAAGTCGCCGTCGATGCGCGCACGCACGAAGCCGTCCCGCGCAAGCTTCTCGAGTTCCTGCCGATACTCGCCTTTGCGACCGCGCACGATCGGCGCGAGGATCATGATGCGATCGTCGGGCTTGGCAAGTTCCCCTTGCAAAATGGCGCGAACGATTTGGTCGGTGGACTGGCGCGAGATGGGCTGGCCGCAGTTCGGGCAGTGCGGCGTACCGATCGAGCTGTAAACCACGCGCAGGTAATCGTAAATTTCGGTGATCGTGCCCACGGTCGAACGCGGCGAACGCGTGGTCGTTTTCTGCTCGATGGCAATGGCGGGCGAAAGCCCTTCGATCGAGTCCACCTCCGGGCGCTCCATCTGATCCAGGAATTGCCGCGCATACGCGGAGAGCGACTCGACGTACCGGCGCTGGCCCTCGGCGTAAATGGTGTCAAAGGCGAGCGAGGATTTGCCCGATCCCGAAAGCCCGGTGATAACGGTCAGCGCATTCCGCGGAATGTCGAGGCTGATGTTTTTCAGGTTGTGCTGGCGCGCGCCGCGGATGACGATTTTGGTCAGGCCCATGTTTGAAAGACCGCCCCCACTGCCGGCCCAGCACACGGCGGATAAAATTCGCCCATCGTAACCTTCTAACGTAGCAGCCCGGTGGGGGCGCGTCAAGAATGCGAAGCCAACTTTTTCTGCGCGATCCCAAAACGAAGTTTTGATTCGCTGACTTCGAGAGAATAGTTGAATGGGTTCGCTCGAAATCCAGCGGATGCGCCGGGCATACCCGAAAAATTTTCCCGCAGCGTGGCTTTTTTACCCGGCGCAAACAAATCAAAACCTTGTGTTTTCAGTGTCTTCGGTTTGGCCAGCAGCGTGCAAATAGAGAGAACTGTAGGGGGGAAGACACGCCGAGGATCCCTTTAGGGGATTGAGGGCTGGGCCGGCGTGCTCTTCCTCCCGACTCGCTTCCGCCGCTCACCCCAAAACCACACCCCAATGGACCAAACCCACGGCGGAGGCTTGCGCTGTGGGATTTTTTGGCGTTTGGATAAGTCAAAGGAAGACTGGCTGACGCCTGTTCCACTTGGAAGGAAATTTGGCTGGGGCGGAAGGACTCGAACCTTCACCGTCCGCATTAACAGTGCGGTGTCCTACCGATTGGACCACGCCCCAACGGGCCATCTATAATATCATACGCGAACAGGCCCTCTCCGCTGAACCGGAACTGTCCACACTCTCCTGTCTCACGAATCACCGTGTGCTGAAATCCGAGCCGCTTGTGGGCGAATAGGTAAGAATGTCGGCGCCTGGCGGAACTCAATTTCCTGAGATAGTGAAAGTCCGCGATGAAAAAACTCTTGGGTTACCGCCGTCGCACCCGTTCAAGAAAAATACGTATCCAGTTGCGGTGGTGTGACCCGAGGGCGATCCGGGTGACACGAGGGAAGGGTACCAGCCATCGAATTGCGCACCGTTACTGCCCGCTCCCGTACAAGGATCGGTGATCGGGAATTGAGAATTGGCAATCAGCTGCGGAGTGGTCCAATTTTGCAGAGCAAGATTGGTCGCCGTCGAATAATACCAGGCGCCCTGTGTTTGCACGCCCCCGACGGAGATGACGCACACGAAAGTCATCATATATACGCCGTAAGTGTCGTTTCGACTGATCTCAGGCTGCGCCTGGCGTCCGGCGCATCCCGCCGGGGACAATACGCCACTGTCCGCGCCGCCGATTCCAGGTTGGCTGAACGCTCCTTGATACCATTTCAGAAAACTGAGCGCTCCAGTCCCGCCAAGCTGGGCGCGTGCAACCCGAATCAGCCCGTCAGCAGCGGGGCCGTTCGGCGTTCCGGTGTAAGTGTACGCCACATAGAGATAGGGAGTGCCGTTGGCAGAGTCAATATAGGCGCTCGGGATCGCGTCGCCATAATTCCGGGGTGTAGGCTCGGATGCAGGCTCGGGGCCGGGCACCTGAAGAGCGGCGTAACGGTTCGGTCCATAACTGCCGTTCACAAGTTCGGGCCAGGTCTTGCCTTGATCGGTTGAAACTGCCAGTCCTATCGAAGCGTAAAATGGGAACTGATTAACGTCTCCCGGACAGTGGTTTTCCGCTTCATACACCATCAGGAAATCCCCGGTCGTCGGATCTTGCAGCACGGATCCTGGAGCCGAATAGTTTTCGTCATAGAGGCTGTCATAGGTGGGATTGCAAGACGTGAAAGCAAGGACGGGCCACATGACGTGGTTGCCCTCGGTGCTATCCCCGTATCCGGTGGCATAGCTGAAATTGATCAAGTCCGAGGTCTGCAACGCTACCGCTCCACCCGTGGAGCCGGTCGTCTTGCTGGAAGCGAAGACCAGATACTCGTTCGCGGCAAACCCGGACACGGCGCCAGGTGGAATGAAAGTCGTGTGCTCGTCCGGGATATTCACGAGAGAGCTTGGATATGAAAGTGTCTGATCGGGGCCCACGGAAATCGACGTGATTTGCGCCGGATTGACCGGTGCAAAGTAGCCAAATATATCCAGGATGAGTTGCGTGGGGTTCGCTGCGTACGCGCTGATCGACCCATTCGTCGTGGGAACAATCGCCAGGTTCGATGTCACCGTCTGATCGAGTGAACTCAGGGTTGCCACCAGCGGCTGCGTCGTCCCTTGTGGCCACAAGGTCAAGTACCCCAGCGGCGCGGGGGGCACGACCGTCGCGTTGAGCACGTAGGCTTGCGCCCCAACGGGTACTCCGCAGGGGCTGGCTTGTATGTTCTCATCCAATTCTCCGCTGAATGGCTGCATCGTCTGCGTGTCCGACAACTCCCGCGTATCCAGCACACGGCACGGCGGCAGCGTGAACAGCGAGAGCCCTCCCGTTCCTGGCGGAGCAAAGTATCCGTTTACATCGATAATTAAATCCGTCGTGTTGCTGGCGTACACGTCGATCGAGCCACTCGTGCCTGCCGGCACAATCGCTGCACTGGCCGTCACCGTCCCGGTCGTCGAACTCACATTCGCCGTTGCAGGCTGCGCCTGCCCCGTCGGCCAAGCGGTGAGGTATCCCAGCGGTCCCTGCGGCACCACCGCAAGGTTTAGCGAGTAGGCTTGGGCTGTCGCGGGCAAATTACAGGAGCCGGTTGGCAGCGGGAATGTCCGGCTCGTGTTTCCCGTTATGGACGGCCCTCCCAGAGGTCCGCTCGCATTTCGCGTATCCACCAGCCGGCACGGCGTCACCGGATAGAACTGCAACTTTGTCGGATCTGTCGTGAAGTAACCGTTGATGTCCAGAACGAGATTGGTCGTGTTGGAGGCGAACACGCTGATCGCTCCGCCGGTTCCGGCCGGCACGATCGCCGCGTTGGATCGGACACGGCCATCGATGGAGCTCACCGTGGCCGCCACCGGCTGCGTCTGTCCCGCCGCCCAGAGCGTAAGGAAGCCGAGCGGCCCGGACGGAATCACAGCGACGTTGAGCGAATAGGCCACGGCGGTCGTGGGAATATTGCACGGCCCGGATGGAATGGTGAAATTCCGCGAAGCCCCGCCAGTAATGGCGGGTCCCGCGAATGGGCCATTGGGCGTCGTGCGTGTATCCGCTATCCGGCACGGCGTCACCGGCACGAAATACTGAGCGGCGCCCATAACGGGCGAAATGTTTCCGGCCGTGACCGTGAACGCAACCGTATTGGATACTCCTCCACCCGGGTTGGAAACCGTCACTTGATCCCAGCCCGGCAACGCAATGTCCGCCGCCGTAATCAAAGCGGTCAGTTGCGTGGCGCTTACGAACGTCGTCGTTTGCGGGCTGCCGTTAAAGTCCACTGTCGCGCCGTCCAGGAAATTTGTGCCGTTGACGGTCAGCGTGAATGCGGGTCCTCCAGTCGTCGTAGTCGCCGGTAAGAGCGTTGTGACTGCCGACACTGCATTAACCAATTGTGCGATTGCATTCGACGTGCTGCTACTGTAGTTCGTATCCCCTCCGTACTGAGCGGTGATCGAATGCGGGCCAACGCCCAGAATTGAGGTCATGAATATTGCCACTCCGGTGGCGTTCAGCGCGCCGGTGCCGAGCGAAGTTTTGCCGTCAAGGAAAGTGACCACTCCAGTAGGTGTTCCATTTGAAGTGCCAACCGTCGAAGTGAAGGTAACGGACTGGCCTGCCGCGGAGGGATTTCGTGACGAAGCTATCGTCGTGGTTGTTGGATCGGTGTTGGCTGCTTGGGTTGCAAGAATTGCCTGGTTCGCGCTGCCGCCACTGGCCCCGGCCTGGAACACAAACATATCTCCTACGCTGCTGAAAGACTGACCCTGGAGCGAAAGAGTTCCTCCGCCAGTCCCTGGCACCGCATCGCCGGCCGCGAGTATTTTGGATATGGTCCCGTCCGAGCTCACGGCAAAGTCGCCGCCTAGCGTCGCCCCTCCGCTGGTGACCACTGTCCCGGCAAAGGCCAATTCGCCATGATTCCCCAGAGCGAAAGTGAGGCCCGGCAGAAAGGCCCCAGTAATCGTGCCAAATGTCCCTGCTCCCCCGGGAGCGATTTGACCTTGTAGAACGATGGGTTGAACGATGCCCGCTAATGGGCCGCTCGACAGAATGCGGAAGTATCCGGAATTCGTTGTGCCTCCCGTTATGGCGGAGCGAAATACGACGTCGCCTTCGTTGTTGATTGACGCATCCGAGCTTGAGTAATACGCATCGGTCGTTCCTGGTGCGAAATGGCTTGTGTTGAAGGTGCCGCCGCCGGTTCCGGGGGCCGTGGTGGTGTCAAGCGCAACCGTTGTCAGCGAACCACCTGGGGCGGCGACAAATACTCCCCAGAGTGGGTGGGGGCCGGAAATAGTCCCCTGAAAGACGATTTGCATTTGGTCGTTGAACCCGGAAAGATAATTGAGGGTGTGGCCGTTCAGCGGTCCCGCTTCCGCCACCAGGTCTCCGCCAGCGGCCACCTTCAGAAGCGTGGAACCCAGCGCAGCCGAACCGATAAAATATCCAGTAACCCCTTGGCTAAAGGATGCCGAGAACACGACCTGACCGGACGAATTGAGACCCAAATTCGGATTGAGAAGTCCGGTGATGGCTGCAACAACGTTAATCGTTCCCGAAGATCCTCCAGATACGGCTACCTGATCGCCAGCGGCCGCGATTTTGACTATGCCCCCCGCGCCGTAAAGAAAAATGCCCGATTTGCCGCTCGAGAGAATCGCGGAGAACGCCACTTGGCCAGCGCTATTCACCGGCGACGGACCAGTCATATTTAAACCGAGGTTCGTAAATGTTGTTCCCGCTACCGGCGAGGGGTCGCCGACCGCCGCGACCTTTGTCAGCCCCCCGGACGTCGCGAGATAGATCGCCGATCCACGGGGAGTTGATGCCGGTACGACAACCTGCCCGGCAGAATTTGAGAAAATAGCCGCACCGTCGGCATTGAGCGAGTATGAAAATGTTATGGGCCCGTTTCCTCCGGGGTCCGCCGCGCCCTCGGTGACAAGCAATGTTGGAGTGTCCGGCACCGAGCCAGGATTGACTTCGAACAGACTGAGCTTTCCTCCGGCGCGTTGTGCCAGGAACGCGTCGCTAGAGGTTGTTCCCGCTGAGAAAGCGGGAAACGTGAGTCGCGCTCCCACAGGCAGGGTATCCGCCGTGCTCATCTCGGATGGCTGAACGCTGGCAGACGTGCCGAGAAACTCCCCATAATAGGCAGTGCCTCCGGAGACGTACGCATTGAATAGGATTAATCCCTGGCCAAGCGATCGGGGAGCACTAGTGGCAAGATTGAGTGTTCCACCACCGGACACTGGCGCGGTCCCTCCATCGAGCGCGACCAACATTGGCGTTGCGGCCCCCGTCTGCGTGTAAATCGCATTTTCGCCGTTGTTGAGAATCGCTCTGAAGCTTACGGTGTCGTCGTAATATGCAATCGATGGTGAAACCAGCGAAGAAAACGTCTTGCCGCTCACTCCGGGTGCCGCCTCATTGCCATATGCCACGGTTTCCAAGGCTCCTCCCGCATATCGCAGGATGGCAAAAGTTGTTGTCGCGCTTCCAGCGATCGTTGAAGTGAGGAGAAGGTCGTCTGTCGCCGTGGCATCGAAGCCCATTGGTGTGGGATTCGACAGAGTTCCCCCAAGCAAGGAAGTGCCGCTAGCCACTATTGGAGCGGAATTAAGCAGCCCGTTCCAAAGCCATATCCCGCTTTGTCCCAAGGTCGTCGATCCGAAAAACGCCACCCGGCCAGACCCGTCGAGGCTTCCGGTGAATACTGCCGTGGAAAACGTTCCGCCGGTTGGCGCTGGATCTCCGGACAAAATGACCTTCTGTATTCCCGACGTCCCTTGTGAGTATGAACCTATAAGCAGACCGAATTGTGATGATCCAGAAGTGACCACGTTTGCGCTGAAAAGCACCTGGCCGGCACCATTGAGAGAAATCCCCGAGATCGTTGCGATCGTGCCGCCCGCCTGTACCGGCGAATCGGCCACGCCTGCAATGCGTACCGGCGCACCCCCGACATCAATCGAAAATATGTAGATCGTAGTGAAATCGGGTTGCGATTGGGGGCCGAGTGGCACCAGCGAAGCAGTGAACGCCACATATCCGGTATCGGTGGCTGCGAACGGCGCAAGTCCACCGTAAATGCTTCCTCCAGACCCAGGAGCTGCGTCATCGGAAAAGGCGATCTTGGTATAGTTCGCGCCGTCGTAGCCGAGTAAGGCGGCGTGGCGGAGCCCGTCGGCCAAGCTGAAGTTCACTGCAAACAGCAGTTCACCCTTTGGACTCATGACCGGCGTCGGCCCAAAACTCGTTATCTGGCTTCCCGTAAATCCCGGGACCGCGTCGCCGGCCTCTAGCAGCCGTACAGTGGAGGCTCCGTCGGGTCGATAAAACAATGCAGTATTCCCGCTACCCACGAAAGCATAATCGCCGACCGCATCGGCGACGCTACGAGAAGGAACGCCATACTGGCTGGAAACGCCGAGGGAACTCTGGTCTGTCGCAATCGCAACCGTCGGAAGCTGCGCGTGAGCGGCCGCGCTAAAAAGCAGCGTCATCGCAACGAGCACGGCAATGGCGGCGACGGTTACTTTTCGCGGACATTGAGCAGGGCTTCCAGAAAATCGGAGCGCTGAAAGGAGCCGAGTGGGGCCCATGAAACCTCCGGGAGTCAATCGGTTTAACTCTTGGTGACGCAAAGCTCCGCACGATGCTCGATTGCATCTGCTAAGTTTGTATGCGCTCGTTGGAGCCTGGCCGGGAGGTGGCCAACATTACCCAGCGTTTTCGGAGGGGTTGTATCATAAGAATTTGGTGCATCACAAGATGATAATCATCACGAATTTGCAGCCAGAGTACGCCACTGCGAGATCGTGTCATCTCGACGGCCCGTTCTTGCCGTCTGCCGAGCCATGTCGATCCTCTTCCGGCAACAAAATACGGGCAAACGAACGGCCAACTTCGGTATTCACCCAACGCTTGTCACCCTGCTGGTCTGGCAAGCGCTCACGAGCCAGATGCTGGACGCTTTCCCGATTGCATATTGGCGGGATCGCGATTAAATTGCTGCCCGGACAGAGTGCGGAAGGAAATTCTGGGTTGAATTTGATCGTTCCAGCGAATCGCGTGCGGGACCTTCCTGTTATCAACTGCGAGTTGTCTGGCTGATCCAACTGTGCGCGATTACAGAGATATCCGCGATGCAGCCGCTTCGCAGAATGGCGTTATTTAGAGAGTAAAAGACTGACAACTCGACATGCGAACCGGCTGGATAAGTCTTTAGAAGTTATCCGGCTTTGTTGACTTCCTAATGCACGAATGTCGATTGCTGTAGCCCGCCTCTTCAGACGCGGGGATTAATCGCACGATCCGGCGGAAAACCCTCGCCTCTGAAGAGGCGAGCTACAGCAACGGCGCCGCCGCAAGGAAAATGTGTCGATATCTCACACGATGTCAACAGGGCTAAGTTATCTTGATGGCTATTCAATATGGCCATTCAATGCATAAGGAACAGATGACGGAAAAGGTGAACCGGACGGCATTCAATACATCCGCCCGCACCCCGAAAAGCTTTCTAAACCCACGGATTTGAGCGCAATTTTTGTTCTTTGTCTCCAAGATTTTTTCCGAGCCTGCTCTTCTCTTTTTCAAGATCTTAGCGGGTGCATCCCAACGCGGCTCACCGAGCCAGATTTTGTACCGGGGCCTCCCCTGCGCGGTCGCGCAAACTGGTTTTAAAGCCGAATGCGCTAGTCGTGGCGGAGCTAAACGCCGGTGCAGCACACGCAATTATGCTCGTGGAAAATTGAAATCAGTGGCTCTCAACTATGGGCCAAAGTACCCGAAGATATCGAGCACCAGTTGCGTGGGGTTCGCTGCGTACGTACTGATCGATCCGTTCGTCGTGGGGACAATCGCCAGGTTCGAGGTCACCGTCTGATCGAGCGCACTCAGCGTTGCGGCCAGCGGCTGCATCGTCCCTTGCGGC
Organism: Candidatus Acidiferrales bacterium; assembly: GCA_050014735.1. GTDB lineage: Bacteria > Acidobacteriota > Terriglobia > Acidiferrales > UBA7541 > Palsa-360. The sequence continues at coordinate 10,502 of JBEKCU010000004.1, forward strand.
CACAGCGTGAGGAAGCCCAGCGGCGCGGCAGGCACAACCGTGGCATTGAGCACGTAGGCCTGCGCTCCGACTGGCACTCCGCACGCGGTGGTCTGGATGTTTTCATCCAGTTCTCCAGTGAACGGTTGCGTAGTCTGCGTATCCGACAACTGCCGCGTGTCCAGAACTCTGCAAGGCGGCAAGGTGTACAGCGACAACCCTCCTGTCGCCGCCGGAGCAAAGTACCCGTCGGCATCGATCACCAGGTCCGTAGTGTTGCTGGCAAACACGTTGATCGAGCCACTCGTTCCGGCCGGCACTATCGCCCCACTTGCCGTTACTGTCCCGGTCGTCGAACTCAAATTCGCCGTCCCCGGCTGAGTCTGCCCGGTCGGCCAGGCCGTTAGGAACCCCAGAGGCACCTGCGGCACCGCAGTGAGATTCAGCGAATACGCTTGGGCGGTCGCTGGCAAATTGCAGGGACTGGCAGGCAGAGCGAACGTCCGGCTGGTGTTTCCTGCCAAAGAGGGTCCCCCAAAAGACCCAATCGCATTTCGGGTATCCACCACGCGGCACGGCGTCACCGGATAGAACTGCAACGCAGTGGAAGCCGTCGTGAAGTAACCGTTGATGTCCAGCACGAGATTGGTTGTGTTCGAGGCGAACACACTGATCGCTCCGCCCGCGCCAGCCGGCACGATCGCCGCATTGGAGCGGACACGGCCATCGATCGAACTCACGGTGGCTGCCACCGGCTGCGTCTGTCCCGTCGGCCAGAGTGTAAGGAACCCCAAGGGAACAGTGGGAATCACAGCGACGTTAAGCGAATACGCGGCAGCAGTCGAGGGAATGCTGCACGACCCGGACGGAATCGTGAAGGTACGTAACGTTCCTCCAGCAATCGAGGGTCCTGCAAACGGGCCATTGGGCGTCGTGCGTGTATCCACCAATCGGCACGGCGTGACCGGTACGTAGCGCAACGCTGAGCCCGTGATGGGCGAAGTGCTTCCGCCGTTCACAGTGAACGCGGCCGCGTTCGATTGCCCGCCGCCAGGGCCAGAATTAACCACTGTGATCTCATCCCACCCCGTCGAGGCAATGTCCGACGCGGTAATCGAGGCGGTCAATTGCGTCGAGTTCACGAATGTCGTGGGACGCGAGCTGCCGTTAAAGTTCACGGCAGCGCCATTTACGAAAGCCGTCCCATTCACCGTCAGGGCAAATCCGGCGCTTCCCGCGATAATGCTTGACTGCAGAAGCGATGAGATCGTCGGGACGGGATTAGTAACCGTGAAGTTTACCGCCGCCGATGTGCCGCCAGGAGCCGGGTTCGTCACGGTCACCGGAAATATTCCCGCTGTTGCAATGTCCGTTGTCGTAATCATGGCCGTGAGCTGAATGGCGCTGACGAACGTGGTTGCCTGCGCGACTCCATTGAAGTTGACTGTTGAGGCAGGCAAGAAGCCAGCGCCGTTGACCGTCATCGTGAACGCCGCGCTGCCAACCAATGCAGTCGAGGGCGAAATCGACGCGATTGTCGGGGCAGGGTTAATCACCGTGAATGTTTGGGCTGCGCTCGTGCCGCCTCCCGGCGTCGGGTTCGTTACCGTCACGCTGATGAGTCCTGCCACCGACAGGTCGGCCCCCGGAACGGTGACCGTCAGTGTAGTGCCGCTGGCCCCCACCGTGCCGCCCGTAATTTGGCTGCTGCCAAAATTGACAGTCGAACCCGCCATGAAGTTGGTGCCGGTCAGCATGAAGGAAGAAACTGTCTGGCCGAGCATGCCCGAGGTCGGCGAAATGCCGGTCAGAGTCGGAGCCGGGTTATTTACCGTAAAGTTTACCGGAGCGGACGTGCCGCCGCCCGGCCCAGGGTTGGTCACCGTCACCGGGAATATCCCCGCCGTTGTGAGGTCCGTGGCCGGGACCGTTGCATACACTTCCGATGAGCCGTTGAACGTCGTGCTCAGCGAATTGTTGTTGAAATTGATCGTTGAGCCATTGACGAAAGGACCGCCGCTCACTACCAACGTGAAGGCCGCATGGCCCGCCGTAACGCTAGTGACGCCGAGTGACGAAACTGCCGGCACTGGGTTATTCACCACCTGCGCGACGGCGGCGGAGGTACTGCCGCTGAAGGTGGAATCGCCGCTATAAACCGCTGTGATCGAGTGGGTGCCCGAGAATTGCAAGGATGCGTTGATCGAAGGAGCGACGCCGCCACTCAGCGTGACCGTTCCAAGAATCGTGTTGCCATCCAAAGTAGAGTTGGCATCCAAGTACGTCACCGTTCCGGTGGGTGTCCCGCCTCCCGTGGGCGTCACAGTTGCCGAGAACTTCACCGAGTTGTTTAACACGGAAGGGTTGGGCGAAGGCACAACCGTCGTCGTGGTCGCCTGCCCGTTGACCACCTGCACGAGCGGCAAGGACCTGGAGGAGCCAAAGGTCGAATCACCGCTATACGTCGCCGTGATCGTATGCGTGCCAATGCTCAGTGAAGACGTTTGAAACGTCGCCACGCCTGCAGCCAAAGTAACGTTCGCTGCGAGAACGGTAGCCAGTGAAGTGGTGCCATCGTAGAACGTTACCGTGCCTGGAGCGGCGCCCAAATTAGTCACCGTCGCCTTGAACGTCACCTGAGTGCCGTTCGTCGATGGGTTAACCAGCGAAACCAGAGATGTGGTGCTCGCCGGAAGAATACTGATCGGAACCGAAGTGGAAGGAATGCCATTCGCAACAACAACCAGGGTGCTGTTGCCAGTCTCAATGTTGGCCGGCACATCGAAATACGTTGACTCGGTCGCAGTGCCTGTCGCAACGCCCATGGTGCTGAAACCGTGTGTCCGGGCGTAAAAAACGTGGCCTGACGCCAGATTGGAGATACGCACCAGGGGATAGTTGGTAGCAGCTTGATAGTCGTCTCCATAAGCGACCGCTCCCGAGAGGCCGTTAAGCTGCGTGCCGGTGATCAACATATTTGTAGCGCCAACTCCGACAGCGGCCGGAGAAGTGGTGATTGTCGGCGCCGATCCGGCAAAGGGAGTTCCTGTCGGAGTATAAACTTCGGCATCCCCAGTGGTATCGTCGAAGAAAATCTGGCCGTTTGGAAGCGGGAGGAGACGGCCGTTGAACGAAACATTACGCGACGAGTTGGGGGTTGCGGCCACTTGATTCAGGTTGGTTCCATCGAACTCGAAAAAAACACTCGGCGATACCCAGCCGCAGTTGGTATCGACTGGACTAGCTTCGACAAGGACATTGCCATTCGTTAGGAGCGCTGCCGGAGCGTCCGCTGCCACATATTGCTCCGTCTGATTGCTGAACGTTACGCCGCTGCAGGAGACACTTTCCACGAAGGTGGGGAAAGCCGGACCGCTGGTCCAGGAAGCCGAATTGGTATTGTAAATGTCGTTGAAGCCGGTGGCCCCGGCGGCGAAGACAGTGCCATCGGGGCGAAGCGTGACCGGCCCCATCTCATAGTAAATTGTATTCCCCTTTTTTATGAGCACAAGGGGATCGGGAGCCGTCCCCGCAGAGTCCCAATTCTGCGTGGCGGGATTATATTGCAAGGCGGGCGTTGTAGTCGTATCGGCCGAGTTCCAATTCTCAAGGGTCAGGACTTTTCCATTTGGCAGGAGCGTCCATCCTTCTTCGTTGTTATAGCCATTATCGTCAGCGCTCTTGCCTGTTGGATTTATAATGCTCCATGTTGGCGGGTTCGTTCCGAGATTCAATGTGGCGATACTACTGCCAAGGGCGTTGCCCAATAAAAACGTGCCATTCGGCAGGACGATCGACATGGCGTCGCCTAACTGGTTCCAGCCGCTTGGAGCCGATAGGCAAGTCCAAGTGTTGGCCACGGGATCGTAAATTTCGCCTAGGTTAGTCCAAACTTCGTTGTCCGACAGCGCAAAATTATATTCGCCGCCGATCATGACTACTCGCCCGTCCGGGAGTACCGCGGAAGCCATATAGAGAGGGGCCCAAGTTTCGGTGGCTCCAGTATGAGTGTCGTAACATTGCTTCGGTGACGATCCCACGGCGCTCCAGGTGCCGTTGAAGTAACTGCCTGTGTTATCAGGGGTTAACACGTACCAGTTGGTGGTCCCGAAGTCCAGAACAAGAACTCTGCCATCAGTGAGCAGAAGTGGGGTGGTTGCTGGGAAACCAGGGAGATTTTTAAGCGGGGTCCAATTGTTGGGAAGCGGTGAGGAAGGCGCGGCAGGGGCTGCCACCGGAGAAGCCGTCGCCGATTGGGGGACCGGACCAGCGCCAAATGGTCGCGAGGGGAGATTCGGGACCGGAGTCGAGGACTGGGCGCGGACAAGCCTGGGGGATACAAATGACGCGCAGAGCGCGACACCGAAGATCGCCAGCTCCGAGATACGGCTGGAACGAATTCGAGATTTTCGTGTCATTTCATCTCCGATCGAGCCGGAAGTATTCTCGTCTATCCCGGTTTCATTTTCCCGGTTGATTCGCGCCCTTCCCCTACCTCAGAAGATCCTGGTTCAGCGGGTGCAAGTAATTCATCGAGTTGCGGGAGTAATTTTTTATTCCCTCGATTGACGTCGGAGCGTAACTCACCCGCGTCCGCAATATCCTGATTCCCGGGAGGCGTTCCGATCGAGGTACATTCCTCAACGCCAGAAATATCAGCGTGTGGGCGGGACAATCTCTCCGGTGAAATTTCCTGAAAAACCAACTTGCCTCTCATCGCGGGGGAGCTGAACGAAGCAAGAGCGGGGATTCTCTCTCCTGAGTATTTATTATGTCAACAATAAATTTAGAATGATCAGGATTACTGACCCTCCCTCTCACAGACAACGTTTAGCCCGAATTTTCCGGCGCGGGTTGGCATTCTCACGGGTGCCCGAGGAAACTTACCCTCCACCACCCGAGCATCCCCGGTGTCCGCTTCCCGGTTTCCTCGGCGGTATCAATGCTGTCTAGAACTTTTTCCAGGCAGTTCGCTCGGGTGCGTGACTCTTCGCAGCGGGAAACACCGGAAAGCCTCTTGGATCAGGGCGCTTCTCGTTGTCCGGCTTGCAGGTTGATTTTCTCTCGCATGGTTGTGCGGAAAGGCTTCGTGGGCACCGGCGGTGCGGCGCCATTCCGATCGCATCATGCTTCCGTGGAGCTAAAGTTAGAATTGAATCCGCCACGGTTGGCCGTTACTCATCATCCTTGGGAGCCTGTGTGACAATATGAGAGTCTTAGTGGGTCGTGGCTTCAGCCACGACGTAAGCGCATTGGTTTCATCAGGGTTTCAACCCCTGTGGCCCGCTAACGCCGCCTTTCCGCAGATTCTTCAGCCGCCGACGTTTTAACTTTCCAGTTCTCACACAGGCTCTTGGGCGCATGCAGCGCGAGAACCGCGAAAATCTATCATTCCGGCTTCGTCGTGGGAAAGCCCGCTTCGGTCCATGCGCGCCAGCCGCCGTCCATGGAAATGCAGTTGGTATAACCCATTTTCTGTAGGTTGTCCGCAGCCAGAGCGGAGCGGAATCCTCCGCCACAGTACAAAACCAGCGCCGTGGATTTATCCGGGACCGACGTTTCAATGTCGCGCTCGATCACTCCCTTGCCCACGTGAATCGCTCCCGGCAGATGGCCGCGCGCCCATTCACCGTCTTCGCGAACGTCCACAAGCGTAAATTGTTCGCCGGCGTCGAGACGTTTTTTTATCTCGCGAAAATCCAACTCTTTCACGCGCGTTTTTGCGTCACTGACGATGGCCAGAAATCCGGGTGAGTGCTTCATGAAAAAATCCTCCTAGACAGCCACAGAATTATAAGGACACAGACTAACATAAGGAATGGCGGACAACTTCGACCAGAATCCTTGATAACAGGCGTCTTCCCAGCATTCGGCTTCACCAAGGTGTGGCCGAGCATGCGATCTTGACTTGAATCGGCACAAGGGGCAGGATTGCGCCCACTGGCGAGCCGTATTTGCAACAGCTTCGCTACAAATCGATCGGAGGAAACGACTGTGACGAAACTGAGCATCGCATTAGTTCTTGCAGGCCTGGTCTTGGCGGCATCCAGCGCCAACGCACAGACAAAAATTTCAGGGACCATCCAATGCGCCAAGCCGGACCCTCAAAACGTGCTGCCCGTCGGGGATCGTCCCGGACACGTCCTCGTAACAGGGAAGGTCAAGTGTACTTGGACCAAGCCGTTGGACTTGGCCGGCGCTCAGACGAAGACCGGAGAAGACGCCACGTTTTCGGACGTGGATGGAGCGAGAAGCCGCGACTCCGGCTATCACATGACAATCATGGACAGCGGCGATCGATTCGTGGTGCGCTTCACCGGCACGAGCACGCTTGGCAAAGACGGCGCTGTTCAGACACAAATGGGGACCTGGAGCTTTGTCCGCGGCGGCGGAAAACTAAAAGGCATCACGGGCAGGGGCACGTATAAGGCTACTGGCGGTGCCGATGGCAGCGTAACCAGCGACATCGAGGGCGAATACCAGATCGCGGGGAAGTAGATTTCGTTTTCGCACACGTCGAGCGTCCCTGACAGTTGCGGGGAATCGAAATTGAACTCTAATTCATATCGCGGCCTGCCGACATTGGAGGGGCTTTGAATTGGCTGCCGCATCCTTGCGCTTTTCAAGGGTGCGGGTTTTCTCGGTCGGCGTTCTGTCTGGATGCTTTTGAGTTCTAGTTCCAGGTTTCCAAATTCAAAAACAAACAGGCTGAAGCCTGTTCTACTTGGGCCTCTATTTCATATCGCGCCAGTTCAGACCCGCCTTCAAGTCCGCTACGAGCGGCACAGCGAGCGGGCGCACATTTTCCATTGCTGCGCGGACCAGAATACGCAGGCGGTCCATTTCGTCGTGCGGCGCCTCGAACAGCAGTTCGTCGTGGACCTGGAGAATCATCTTCGCCTGGAATTTCTGTTTCGGAAGCTGATCCGCAATCTCAATCATCGCCAGTTTGATCAAATCGGCGGCGGTTCCTTGCAGCGGCGTGTTTAGCGCGGTGCGCTCGGCGAAATTCCGCAGATTGAACTGTGTCGATGTAATTTCGGGGACAGGACGGATGCGGCCGAACAGTGTGCGCGTGATTCCTAACTTGCGCGCTTCGGCAAGCGACCGGTCGAGGTATTCTTTTACTCCCCGGTAGCGGGCAAAATAGGCATTGATGAATTGCGCCGCTTCTTTCTGGTCGATGCCGAGCTGCGCCGCCAGTCCGAATGGAGTTTGCCCATAAATAATTCCAAAATTGATCGCCTTGGCCGCACGCCGGTGCTCGGCGGTCTGGGCCATCGGGCCCACGCCGAACACTTCCTGCGCGGTTCGCGCGTGAATGTCTTGCCCGGTTTGAAATGCTTCGACCAACACGGGGTCTCCCGAAAAATGCGCCAGGATTCGCAGTTCGATCTGCGAATAATCGGCGGAAAGCAGGGTATAGCCAGGGTCGGCGGCGAAAGCCGCCCGAATCTGGCGGCCGAGTTCCGATCGCACCGGAATATTTTGCAGGTTCGGGTCCGAGGAGCTCAGGCGGCCCGTCGCCGTGCCCGTCTGGGAGAAACTCGTATGCAGGCGTCCAGTTTCGCCGTGAATTAATTTCGGCAAGGCGTCCACGTAAGTGGATTTCAGCTTGCTGATTTCGCGGTATTCGATGACCTTGCGAGGCAGTTCGTGAACGAGCGCCAGTTCCTCGAGCACGTCCGAGGCGGTCGAGCGCGGCTTGCCGCGGCGTCGCCCGCCCAGCGTTAAACCCATCTTGTCGAAAAGGACTTCCGCGAGCTGTTGCGGTGAATTGATGTTGAATTCAAAGTTGGCGAGTTCCCAGATGGTTTTTTCGAGCGCGCGGATTTCCCGTTCCATCGTCTTGGACATCGCGTCGAGCGCCTTGCGATCCACGCGCACCCCGTCGCGCTCCATGGCGGCGAGCACCGGTGCCAGAGGCAGATCGATTGTTTCGTATAGATTCGCGAGGTCCTGCGATTCCACTTCCCCGCGCAAGATCGGCGCGAGCCGCTGCAAATGATCGGCGCGCTCACCGGGAGCGCCGGACAGCGTTACATTTTCCTGTCGCAACACAATGTCCTCAATGCTATGTTTCGATGTCGTCGGCCGCAGAAGATACGAATACAGCATGGTCGCATGCCGAATTCCCGCCACCGGCCCGGCGAGCAATTCGATAAGCTTTGGATCGTGCACGATTTTCGGTCGCGATGGATCGCTTAGAAATTCGCGCAGCACCGCAAGCATTTCGACGTTGTCTGTTTTATGCGGCGTCAATGTCGATCCCACACCCGGGATCAACGCCGTTCGGGAGACGCCCGCCTTCGGCGAAATTTCGATCGCGGCAATCGCGGTGCCGAAGCCTTCGGTTTCACGCTCACCCTCGGCAAGCGTCAGCCACACGGCAACGTCGGTGTCGCGCCGGATCGAACTCAGATATTCCTTAAAAGCAGCGCCCGATTCGAGCGTTGCGGAATCGCTTGCCACAGCCGCGGCGGTGGATGCGGCGGGAAGATCGCGCAGCAGGGAAGTGAACCCTAATTCAGAATAAAGCGCCCTCAGCGCCTCGAAGTCCGGCTCGCGACGCGTGAGATTGTCGAGATCTAGGTTTACGGGCGCGGCTGTGTCAATCACAGCAAGCTGCTTCGACATCATTACTGCGTCGCGGCTGTTTTCCAGCGCCTCGCGGTAACGTTTGCCTTCGACTTCTTTCGCGCGTTCCAGCGCCGCTTCCGCGGACCCGAACCTGAGGATGAGTTCCTTCGCCCCTTTTTCCCCGATGCCTTTTGCGCCGGGAATATTGTCGATGGAATCACCCATCAGGGCCATCACGTCGGCGACTTTGTCCGGCGGCACGCCCATCAGCTCTTCCACTTTTGCCGCATCGACAACAAGGTCGGTTTTGTCGGGCCCCGCGCCGGGACGCAGCACGCGCACGTTTCCGCCGACCAGTTGCATCATGTCCTTATCGCTGGTGACGATAAATGTGTTCAGACCTTTTTTTTCACTCTGCTTGGCAAGCGCGCCGATCACGTCGTCGGCCTCGAAACCGTCGAACTCCAGGATCGGCAGGCGCATCGCTTCACACATTCGCCGCACGTAGGGCAATTGCACGGCAAGATCATCCGGCATCGGCGGACGCTGGGCCTTGTATTTATCGAACAGCTTGTCCCGAAAAGTAGGTTCCCGTGTGTCAAACACGACGGCGAGGTAATCGGGGCCGTGCTCCTTCATTAGTTTGCGAAGCATATTTGAAAAAAGGTATGGGACTTTCGTGGGGATCCCTTGCGGATTGTTTAGCCGCGCCATCGGAGCAAAATAGGCGCGAAAGATGAAACCCATCGCGTCAACGAGGAACAGTTTTTTCGCGGCTGCAGTATTTGCCATTGGCGCGAGTATAGCAAAGCGACACGGACAGTATCAGAGGTCGGGTTCATGGCCGGCAAAATAGCGACGGCACGGCGCATGTGTTATTTTACTCACTCACGGTTTTCGCGCAGATTTTAGTGCCCCCGCCTCCCATGCCAAAACGTGCGAAGAATAACGCGCAAGAAGCGGTGATCGCCCCGGTCTCGTCAGAATCGTTGGGACCTAAGTTGGCGCGTCCGGAATGGCCGGGTACGCCCTCAGCGAATGTCGATCTAATGCGGCCAGACGGCACGCAACCTACAATCGCCGACATTTTCGGACCCGGTGGCGCTCTCGAAAAATGCATGCCCGAGGGCTACGAGCACCGCCCGTCGCAACTCGAGATGGCCGAATTAGTGGAAGCGTCGTTCACGGAAAAGCGCCACCTGATTGTCGAGGCGGGAACCGGAACGGGCAAAACCCTCGCGTATTTGATTCCCGCGATTCGCAGCGGGCGGCGCGTGGTGATTTCGACGGCCACAAAATCCTTGCAGGAACAGCTCTTTGAGAAGGACATCCCGTTTCTTCAGAAATATTTCGCGCCCAAGCTGAAAGTGGCCGTGATGAAGGGCCGGGGCAACTTCCTGTGCCGTGAAAAAGTCTATCGAATGGTCGATCAGCCCATGCTGAAGGGTCTGGATGAGTTGGACTGGTTCCAGCAAATCCGCGAGTGGGAAAAAGTGACTGAAACGGGCGACCGCGCGGAACTGAATTTTCTGCATGATGATTCCGACTTGTGGCAGCGGCTCGACGCGCGCCGGGATGCGTGTTCGGGATCGAAATGTCCGGAGTTCAATCGCTGCTTTCTCACGGCAATGCATCAGCGCGCCGCCGAGGCCGATCTGATCATCGTGAATCACCATTTATTTTTTGCCGATCTCGCATTAAAGCAGGACGACTTCGGCAGCGTTCTGCCCGAATACGGCGCGGTCGTTTTCGATGAGGCGCATGAGATCGAAGACGTCGCGAGCGAATACTTCGGCCGCCAAATTTCGAATTATCGCTTCGAGGAACTGGCGCGCGACGCCGAAGTGGCCGTCCGGGTCACAAAAGCCGGCGGCGCGACTCTCCTGAAACATATTGCCCGGATGCGAGAGCGCTCGCGCAGTTTTTTTGAGACATTCCCGGCGCGCGAGGGCCGCTTTCCGTTCGACAAAAATCAGCGAGCCGGATTCCTGGAGCAGAACCGCGAAGTCTACGACGCCTTGGTGAACGCCTTAAAGAGCCTGGAAGCGGAAATCGCTTCGCTGCCAGCCAAGCCGGAGGAATTGCTGAACATCGCGCGCCGCGGGATGGAGTTGCGGGCCGAGCTGAAATTCCTATTCGAATCGAGCGAAGGGAACTTCGTGTACTGGTTCGAGCGCCGCGCCAAGGGGGTGTTTGTCGCGGCCACGCCGATCGATGTAAGCGATCTGCTTCGCGAGAGACTGTTCGAGCCATTCGAAACGATCATTCTAACTTCGGCGACGCTGGCGGTCGGCGGGCGCTTCGACTTTCTGAAACAGCGCCTCGGCATCGGCATGGCGGCCGAGCGCGTTCTGCCCTCCGAGTTCGACTTTGCCGAGCAAGCGCTGCTATACGTTCCTGCAACGCTGCCGGATGTTCGGGACGCGGCCTTTCCCGAGCGCGCGGCGCACGAAATTGTCCGGCTGCTGGAAATTTCCGAGGGACGCGCGTTTTGCCTGTTCACCAGTTATAACCAGATGAATGACTTGTACGAGCGTGTGAGGAAGCGCGTGCGATTTCCGGTGTTCCTGCAAGGTTCGGCGCCACGGTCTGCATTGCTCGAAAAATTCAGGAACACCGAAAACGCCGTGCTGTTTGCCACCTCCAGTTTTTGGCAAGGCGTCGATGTTCGCGGCGAGCAGCTTTCCTGCGTGATAGTGGACCGGTTGCCGTTCGCGGTGCCTTCGGACCCCATCGTGGCGGCAAGAGTAAAAGCGCTGCAGGAAGATGGGCGCAATCCCTTCGCGGAGTATCAAGTGCCGGAGGCAGTTTTGGCCCTTAAGCAAGGCTTCGGACGGCTCATCCGCTCGCGGACCGACCGCGGCGTTTTGGCGATCCTCGACAACCGCATTCAACGCATGCAATATGGTAAAATTTTCATGGGATCGCTTCCGGCGTACGCGACCACCAGAGACATTGCCGCAGTCGAGCGGTTCATGCGTAAGTCGGACTAAGCTGTCGTTGAAGGTCTGCCGAAATTTACAATCCGATTTAAATTTAAAGGAATGGTCGCGGACTGTTCTATCGGAGTACCGAAGGGGCGTCGACAGGGAATATGAACCGTTCATTTCTAATTATTATTCTGCCGGCGATTGCAGTTGGGCTCGGGTATGTCTTCGTGCTTCACTGGCTTGGTTACCAATTGGAGCCGTTTCGATTTGTCATGGCTGGGGTGGTAGCCATCGCTGCGGTGCTTCTCGTTCAGCGGCACCAACGTCGTAAAGCCGCGCGCCGCAGCCGGTAGCTGAATCGGATTTCGGGTAGGCGTGGGAGCCGCGATCTCGTGGCGCCTCCGTCTAGGACCGCATTCCGGCTGCACCAAAGTTAACTGCGTGTGGCAATTGGCGGCAACGAAACCCCGATCGCATACGTCCCATTCTGTGCGTGATCCAAAACGCAATTCGATGTGGCGACACGGACGATCGATATGCGAAAATAGCACATCATCTGGCGGAGAGTCGATCTGGGTAACTTTTAGGGCCAAATTTTGCGTGGTTGCCATTTTGAGAATATGGGCGTCCGTTGGAAGTGTGCGGCGCCCGATGGGTCTTAGCGAATTTACTGGAACCGGTTCGACCGGCGTAGTCGAATATCGGGTCGCGCATCGGAACCGAGTTGAGAGATAATCGCTACACCGCATGGGTTTCCCCGGCGGATCTGCGTTGCCAGGAGGCAGTAAAGATCATGAACCGAACGAAAATAATAAGGATGGCAATCGTGCTCGCGCTGCTCGCCGGGCCGCTGGCAGCGTGGCTAACCACCTCCGCCTACGCGCAGGGCTTCGGCATGTTGCAGGGCACGGTGTCGGATTCTGCCGGCAAGCCGTTCCCCGATGTCACACTTTCCATTAAGAACCTCGAAACAAACAAGAGCGTCGACGTGAAGACCGATCCTAAAGGCCACTACTCGCTGGCTGGCGTGACGGGCGGCACCTACAACATCGATCTGAAAGTGAAAGATCAAATCGTGTACCAGACCGGCTTGAAAATTTCCAGCGGCACTTCGCCGACGTTCGATATCAATTTGAAAGACATCATCGAGAAGGGCAAGTCCGCTGACTCCGATGCCGCAAAGCAACGCGCTGAGGCCGAAAAGCAGTTTAATGAAATGAAGACGCACTACGATGCTGGTTTGGCGGCCATAGACAGCATGAAAGCCGCGCAGACCCAACTGGCTGGGATTCCGAAAGATCAAAAAGATCAACAGGCGGCCGCCCAGGCAAAGATCAACGATGCCGGCTCAACCGCGGTGACCGAACTGACGGCGGCGCAGGATTTGATGAAGCCGGAAGATCCGAATCGCGCCATTATTTTGTCCCGCTTGGGTGAGGCCTACGAGAGCATGAGCAAGTGGCAGGAGGCGGCTGACACGTATCAGAAATCCATCGCCATGAAGCCGGATGTTGCCGCCAATTACAACAACCTCGGAAACGATCTCGCCAAGCTCGGGAAAATCGATGAAGCCCGGGCCGCATACCAGAAGTATGTTGACCTGAACCCGACCGATGCGGCGCTTGCATGGCGCAATTTCGGAATCGTTCTTTATCAGGCCAACCGAATGAAGGAAGCGATCGAGCCGCTGCAGAAGGCCACGACCCTCGATCCGAAAAATGCGCAAGCCTGGCTGCTTCTGGGAATCGCCATGGTCAATACAATGGAATTCAAGACCGAGGGCGACAAGATCACCCCCATCATCGCGCCCGGAACAATTGAAGCCTACCAGCACGCCATTGACCTGGACCCGAACGGCCCCGTCGGCGCACAGGCCAAGCAAGGGTTGGAATCACTTCAGGCGATGGGCGTTGGGATCGATACGAAAGTCGGATCAGCTCCTGCGAAAAAGGGCAAGAAGTAGTCTCAATCTGTGGACCCGCCATCGAGGCAGCTTCGGCCATCTCGATGGCGCGGCCTTCGTTATTTCAGAAGCAGTGTCCGCATTGTAGCCGGGCGACCGATCGTAACTTCCCGCCTCTCAACCAATTACGTACTGTTAGAAATGTGTCAGTGTGCCCGTGATTTTTGTTCGGCGCAACGCCCAAGAAAACACGAGAAAGGAGATTGGCAACAGAACGGCGGCGAACGCCAGCAATGCCAAGAGCGGCGGCAACAATTCGCGCATCGGGGCATGGCCCAGTAGCGCTACGCGCATTCCCTCCAGCGCGTACGTAACCGGAATCAGTCGCGCCACAACTTGCAGCAATTTGGGTAACACGGAAACGGGGTACAACATACCCCCCACCACGGATGAAATTCCAAGAATCACCCAGTTAAAGGGATTGCCGCGTTTGAACACCAAAAGATAACTTGCGCTCAGCACGCCGAGCCCCGAAAATGCCAGGACGGATGCTCCCAGAATCAATGCAGCGCCCAGCCAATTGGCATCCGTGACGGGAAACCCGAACAACGCCGCTCCCCAACCGAGATAGATTAGAGTGCGCAAGGACATCAGCGCGAATGGATACAGGCTTGAGCCGGCGAGAATGACGGAGAGTGAGGTTTGAGTCACAAGCAGATTTTCGAGAGTTCCGTTTTGCCGGGCTTCGTTCAAACTCGCATCGAAAGTGTGAAGCGCCACGCTCAGGTAGTCAAAAAATGCGATTCCGACCAGCACAAATGAAAAGTAACTCGTTCCCCGAGGCAGCGAATCTTGCAGGCTGGGACTTGCAATAAATCGCGAGAGAAAATAAAAGCTGGCGACACCGAACAGCGCCTGGAAAGCCTCGAGAAGGAAAGCAGCCTTGTAGCTGCGAGCCACCGCAAGGTCGCGTCGAAACAGGATTCCAAGCTTCCCAAGTGTCACGCGAAACTGAGCGAAGTTCGTCATCGTATTTCCCGGGGCTGGCGATGTGTCAATATTTCCAGGGACTGTTCTAAAGTTTGGGCGCCCGATGCGGCCCTCAAGCCCGCCAGCGTGTCGCACCCCAGCAAGAGGCCTCTATCCATCACCGCGATGCGTCCTGCCAACTGCTCCACTTCGGAGAGCGTATGAGAAGCAAACAGCACCGACGTGCCTTGCTCACCGACGATATGATTGAGTAGAAAGCGCCTGAATTCAGCCGCCGCTAGTGGATCCAGGCTGCGCGTCGGCTCGTCGAGAAGCAATACCGATGGCCGGTGCAGCATCGCGCGGGCCAGACCCAACCGGTGAATGTTCCCGGTGGAAAGCGTGCGCACCTGACGGTCGAGCGATGGTCCAAGACCGAACGGATCTGCAAGTTCCTCGATCCTCCTGGAAGTTTCGTATGGCGTGAGGTTATTCAGCCTGGCGAATAGATTGAGATTTTCTCTTCCCGTCAAACGCGCATAGAAGCACGCGTCGGCGCCGGTGTGGAATCCGATTTGAAGGCGGACCTTTGCGGGTTCCCGGGCAACGTCGAAACCGCGGACCCGGGCATGCCCTCGAGTCGGAAGCAACAGCGTTGTCAGGATTCGCAGGAGCGTGGATTTTCCCGCGCCGTTGGCTCCGACCAGCGCCAGGACCTCGCCCTGTTTTACATCGAAGGAGATTCCGCGCAATGCCGGGACAGTCAGCCGCGAAAACGGGTGCAACAAAGCCCGCCATCCGGTGGAGGCGGGCGGGAAATACTTTTCCAGATTTTCCACAGAGAGCGAGAAGTTTTCCACCGAACGCCGTTATATCCTGTCGAACGCCCGGAAACAAGGCCTCCCGCTGTGACGCGGGCATGGCGATTGTCGAATCACCCTGGCCGTCGGTCAAAAAATACTGAATCTCGCAAGGTAGTGCCTGATGCGCGACGCTCCGCGGTTTCCCTTGATTTTCAGTTGCGCGCGGCAACTCATTCGGTGCAGATTAGCGGCGAATGCCTGAAGGATTCGTTCAATCCGCTCGGCGCTGGGTCGCAGTGACCGTTATGATTGCAGCTGCGGCATGGCTTTGTTACGGGGGCGTGAAGCACGCGCTGGCTGCCCATTACGCAGCGTCCCCGGATTCGGGTGATTGGGACAGAGCGGCTCGTGTGGAACCGGGCAACCCTGAACTCTGGTATCGCTTGGGGCGGGACCGGCAGCTTAATTTCGATCATGCGGACTTGCCGGCCGCCATTTCCGATTACCGCCGCGCGGTGCAACTGAATCCTCGGTCTCCCTACTATAAGCTCGATCTGGCCAGCGCTCTTGAAACGTCGGGGAGCAACGCGGAAGCCGATACTTATTTTCGTGCCGCGCAGCAGGACTATCCAGTTTCCGCGGAAATTGCGTGGCGCTACGGAAACTTTCTGCTTCGGCAGCAGCGCATGCCTGAAGCCTATGCACAAATTCATCGCGCTCTCGCAACGGATCCCAAACTGATTCCCCTGGGCATTTCACGCGCGTGGCATAGCGATCCCGATGTCCACGTGCTTCTCGGCCAAATATTGCCTGGCACGGCGACGGGAGATTGGGAAGCCCTCTCATTTCTGGCCGATTCGAAGGAGGCCTCCGCAGCCCTCACGATCTGGAATCATTTAATCGAAAGAAAACCCGCAATGGAATGGAAAACGTTGTATGCGTTTACCGACATGCTCGTATCCGAAGGGCGGTTTGACGCCGCCGCGTTGGTTTGGCGACAGGCGAATGCCGTTGCAGGGTTTTCATCTTCGGCAGAGAACGGTGGGTCACTCACTTTTGACGGTGGATTCGAGCAGGATCTTTCCAATGGCGGCTTCGGGTGGCAGGAAGTGGACGTTCCAGGTGCGGATTTCGATTTCGACGGGGATGAAAAGCATTCCGGCGCTCGCTCAGCGCGAGTAGTTTTCGATGGAACCCAGAATTTGAATTACCAGAACCTATTTCAATTGGTGATCGTGTCACCCGCGACGCATTATCACTTTCAAGGCTACTTGCACACCAATCAGATATTGACCGATAACGGCGTGCGATTTGAGATTCTCGATCCCAAGGACACGAAAAGTCTGGATGTGCTGACTCCGAACGAAACTGGCAGCATTCCGTGGACGCTCGAGCAGACCGATTTCACTACCGGGCCGGACACCCACGTTATTCGGATCCAATTGTCGCGCAAGCCCAGTGAGCACTTCGACAATAAAGTTCGAGGCACCGTGTGGGTGGATGACGTGGCAATCCTTCCGGTTGGATCGCGGCAATGAGCGCTATACGTTGCGGCATCTGCGTGCTCGTCGCTTTTGCGGTGCTCGCCCACGGCGTTGTGGAGCCATGGTCGGAAGCTGTCCTGGAAGTGGGGGCAGCTCTACTATTGGTGATCTGGGTCTTGAACGCGTCGATGGATCGCGAGTTCAAGTTAATTTGGAACCCCCTATTGTGGCCGCTTCTGGCCATCTGGGCTGTGGCGGCGCTACAGTTGGCGGCGGGCATTACCCTCGTTCCGTTCTTGACGCGGATCGAGATCCTCAAATACTCCGCGCTGCTGGCCCTGTTTTTCCTCTGTGTTCAATCCTATCGAACACGGGCTCATTGGCACGGATTTGTATGGTTCCTGCTGAGCCTCGGGTTTGCCGTCTCATTGTTTGGAATCTTGCAGCATTTTACGTTCAACGGGAAATTGTATTGGGTGCGTGAGCTGCGTTATGGGGGCATCCCTTTCGGCCCGTATGTCAATCGGAACCACTTCGCGGGGCTGATGGAGTTGTTGATCCCGCCGGGCATGGCCATTCAAATTGTTGGCGGCGAAAGGCGGGACCAATTGCCTCTGGTCACTTTATTCACCTTGCTGCCAATTGGAGCCGTCTTTCTATCCGCATCTCGCGGCGGGATCATCAGCCTGGTCGCCGAAATGGGTTTTCTCGCCGTCTTGGTTTTTTGGCGCCGCAGAGAAAAAAAAGTGTTTGCGGCGACCGCGCTGGTAGTGACACTGGCGGCGATATTGGTGTCGTGGCTGGGAATCGGACGCGCGCTGGATCGCTTCGCCGCCTACAAGGGACTGGAAGCCAGCGAGGGACGCCGCGTTGAAATGCTTCAAGGCTCCTTACGAATCTTTCATGACTACCCTGTCCTGGGGACCGGATTGGGCACCTTACAAGAAGTATTTCCTCGTTACGACACCATCTATGACGGCCTCGTTGTCAATCACAGCCATAACGATTATGCGGAGGCACTCGCGGAGATGGGTATTGTTGGCAGCTTATGCTGTCTGGCCTTCGTCGTATTGCTGTTTTGGAATTCCTGGGAAATTCTCGCGATCGATAAGGAATCGAGAAACTTCGCCTATCATGCCGGCGCCCTGGTTGCTTGCGTGGGTTTGCTTGTGCATGCCACCGTCGATTTTAATTTTCATATACCTTCCAACGCACTTGTTTTCCTTCTCCAGGCCGCGCTGGCAACTTCGGTGATTCCGATACGTTTCGAGCGCCAGCGTTGAACTTTTTTGTTCTTATGCCGATAGGCTACTCAGCAAAAGACCCTGCTGCTTCTGCCAGCAGGCGCCCAGATAGGTGACAATTCAGCGGCCAGAAAGGCTGAACGAGAAGATTCACCAGACGCAAAGCCGCGACGGTGTGCGGTTCTGGAACATTTCGCACTTTGGGCAACACCGGGCAACAAATGTCATTGACTCGCAAATCGTGACTGTATAATGGCTGACGCGTGGGGGAGTACTAACTTGAAGAATCTAAAATTGCGGGCCATATTCCGCTTGTTCGCCTATTGCTCTCGTTGGGCTGTCGCTTTCCTTTTGCTGGGAATTCCAGCCGCCTTTGCTCAACAAAAAGCGCAACAACAAGCGCCGACTACAACACCGGCGGTCGACGCCGTAGCGGCGATGAATGAACGCATCGCCCAACTCGCTGGTGCGACGTTGGTGAAGCCGGGCGATTACTCGATTGGGAGTGGCGATCTGTTAGGCATCGATGTTTTTGACGTGCCCGAACTTTCGCGCGACGTGCGTGTCAACGAAACGGGCTACATCTCGCTGCCGCTGATGCCTGCAAAGGTTCGAGCGAGCGGGCTCACAACGTTTCAGCTGCAGGATAAGCTCGCTGAACTGTTGCAGACAAACGGTTTAGTGTCGACACCGCAAGTTAGCGTAACTCTTAAAGAGCAGCATAGCCAGCCCATCACGGTGATCGGATCCGTTAAGAATGCCATGGTGATACAGGCAACTCGCCAGATAACCCTGCTCCAGGCTCTATCTCAGGCGGGTGGTATCTCGGAAGACGCTGGTAACTTCGTAATTGTCACGAGGCCTGCCAAGGACTCGGATCCGGCCGATACCAATACTCCTTCGACGAGAGTAGATGCCCAGACCTACACCATTGGTTTGGCGGATCTTCTGGAAACAGGGGATTCGAGATTCAACATCCCTGTGCTTGGCGGTGACGTCGTCTCCGTGCCGCGCGCGGGGATTATCTATGTGGTTGGCGCGGTGAATAAACCCGGCGGATTCGTCATACAGAATGACCGCGATCGAATGACCACCTTGAAGATGCTTTCACTTGCCGGTGGGACTACAAGTACGGCGAAGGCCACGGAAGCCATTATTCTTCGAAAGAATCCTGACTCCGGCAAGAGGGACGAAGTTCCTGTCGATTTGAATAAGATCATGAAGTTGAAGACCGAGGATGTTTCATTGCAAGCGAGCGATATTCTTTTCGTGCCTGACAGTTCGGGCAAGCACGCATTGCATCGTGCGGGTGACATTGCAGCGGGGCTCACGACGGGTCTCGCGATTGTGGCGGCCAGCAAGTATTAGCCCTCGCAATATACGTTCGGCGCGATCTTGGAATGGAGAGATTCTGATACCTGGGAGTGAATGACGACCTTATGGATGAGACAAACAATCTAGCTCCGCGAGAGCGGCCAAATCCTAATCCAGCGGAATCGCTCCAGATCCGCTCGCCCTTCCTGTCGTTGGATTTAATGCCGCGGGAGCCTCACCTGCTCGACTACCTGCTTGTCTTGCGGAAACACCAGTGGCTAATCACTTTTTTTCTATTGGCTATCGTGTCGATCGTGACAATCGCTACATTTCGCATGCAGCCGATCTACGAAGCCACCGCTAGAGTTGAGATCGATCGAGAGAACGCTAACGCAATTCACTTCACCGATTCGGAACAGTACGATATGTACGAGGATCTTGACAACTACATCACTACTCAGTCGAAGATCCTGACCAGTGAAACTTTGGCGATGTTGACCGTCAGGTCCATGGGACTCGACCGTTTGCCTCAATTTGGCGGCGACCCCACAAAGCCCGCCAAAGCGCCGGTGCCGGGGAGCGACACTAGTTTGCAGCGTCCCAGAGCCCTTGGCGCGTTTCTTGGAAGCTTAAGTGTCAAGCGCGTGCCGAGCAGCCGCTTGCTCGATGTGACTTTTGAAGCGACCGATCCCGCCCTCGCCGCCAGGGTTGTGAACGCTCATTTGAATAATTTCATCGAACAGAATTTCCGCAGCCGTTTTGAAGCCGCCACGCAAGCCTCGAATTGGCTTGCCGGACAGCTGAATGAGATGAAGATTAAGGTGGAGAACGCGGAAGACGCGCGTCTCGCCTATGAGCGCAATAATCAGATTTGGACGATCGATGAAAAGAACGACATCAGCACCCAAAAACTGGCGGACCTGAATAAGCAACTCACTGATGCACAGGCCGACCGCATTAACAAGGAAGCAGTCTATCAACTCGCGCAATCCGGGAATTACGACGCCATCGCCGCCGTGCGCGACAGCCAGGTGATTCAAGACATCCTTAAACAGCAGACGACCTTGACCGCTCAATATGCCGACGCGGTCAATCAATACGGTCCGAAATTTCCCAAGGTCGTGCGAATCCAGGCTCAATTAAAAGATCTCGATCAGCTCATTACGCGCGAGAAATTGAACATTGGCAATCAGGTGGAGGCCGACTACCGTGGGGCGCGTCAGCGAGAACTCCTGCTGCAACAAGCGCTGGATCAACAGAAGCAGGAAACCAATCAAACAGCCGAGAAGCTGGTGCAATATAACATTCTGAACCGTGAAGCAGAGGCCAATAAGCAACTGTACGACGGCATGCTCCAGAAATTGAAGGAGGCGGGAATTTCAGCGGGCCTGCGCTCCTCGAATATTCGAATCGTCGATCCGGCCCTGATACCCAATGGGCCATCTCGTCCCAATAAGACCCGGAATATCTTTTTGAGCATTCTCGTCGGGCTGATCGGCGGTGTCGGGTTGGCGCTCTTGCGCGAGTATCTCGATAATACCGTTAAGACTCCCGACGACATTGAGCGACTGGCAAGGCTGCCGTCACTTGCGGTTGTTCCGGCGCTCTCCAATTCTACTGGAAAGCGCGGCGGGCGGTTCTCGAAACTGCTGAAGACCCCGGTGGTTGCCGCAAAGGAAGGCCGCGCGGAGCTGATTTCGCATAATATGCCGCAATCGCAAATGTCGGAGGCCTTCCGCGCATTGCGGACTTCGCTTCTGCTGTCGCAGGCCGATCACCCGCCGCAAGTGATCTTGATGACCAGCGCTCTGCCTCGCGAAGGGAAAACCACCGCGGCGGTCAACCTGGCCGTCACGCTCGCGCAGCTCGGTGACAAGACTCTTCTGGTGGACGCCGACTTGCGCAAACCCGGTATCAATCGCGCGTTGAGCCTAGTCGATGGAAAACACGCGGGATTGAGCTCGTATCTTGCGGGCGTTTCCTCGCTCGATTTGATTACCGTCCCGCATCCGGCTATTACGAATCTTGCGGCCATTCCGACGGGGCCGATTCCGCCCAATCCGGCCGACCTATTGTCTTCGCGCCGGCTCACCGAATTGATCGCCGAGTTGCGCGGGCGATACAAATTTGTCGTCATCGATTCGCCGCCCATTATGGCGGCGACTGACGCGGTTATCCTTTCCGTGCTTGTCGATGGCGTGTTGATGGTGGTTCGCAGCGGCGAGACTCCCAAGGAAGCGTTTACACGCACCAGGGATTTGCTGGCTGGCGTGAAATGCCACATGCTCGGCGTCGTATTGAACGCCGTGGATGCCAGCTCGCCTGACTACTATTACTCGTATCGCTACTATCCATACTCGTACGGTGGCTATGGACGCGAAGAAGACAGCAAGAAGTCGCGCAAGGCGCGCCGAGCCGAACAATCGGAATCTCAATTGGGCCAGGACTAGGCCGCTTGGAGGACCTTCTTTGGTATATCTAATTACTGGTGGTGCTGGTTTTATCGGTTCTCACGTTGCCGAACGCCTGCTCGCGCGCGGCGACCAAGTCCTGCTGATGGACAATCTTTCCACCGGCAGCATGGAAAATATTCGTCATCTCAAAAAGTACGATCGGATGCATTACTTTCTCGAGCCGCTTGAGAATCGGCATCTCCTTTCCGAACTTGTGGATGAGGCTGACGTCATTCTGCATCTGGCGGCGGCAGTGGGCGTCAAGCTAATCGTGGAAAGCCCCGTGCGAACGATCGAGACCAATGTGAACGGCACGCAATCGGTGCTCGAGGCCGCGTGCCGGAAGCGAAAACTCGTCTTTACCGCATCAACGTCGGAGGTGTATGGGAAAAGCACGAATTTTCCGTTTCACGAAGATTCCGATCTGGTGCTCGGTCCAACGAACAAGGGCCGGTGGAGTTATGCGGCGTCAAAGGCGCTGGACGAATTTCTTGCATTGTCCTATTGGAAGGAAAAAGGATTGCCTGTTGTGGTCGCGCGGTTCTTCAATACTGTGGGGCCGCGACAGACGGGCCGTTACGGAATGGTACTGCCAAATTTTGTAGCACAGGCTCTGGACGCCGCTCCGATTACTGTGTACGGAAATGGGCAACAGTCCCGTTGCTTTTGCGACGTGAATGACGCTGTCGAAGCGCTGTTACGTCTAGTTGCTACCGACAAAGCGGTAGGAGAAGTGGTTAATGTGGGCAATGATTTTGAGATCACGATAGAAGGGCTGGCTCGAATGGTGAAGGATCGAACGGGCAGTTCTTCGCCCATCGAATTTGTCCCTTATGATCAGGCGTATGAGCCGGGCTTCGAGGATATGTTCCGCCGGGTGCCTTGCCTAAAAAAACTGGAGAAGCTGACCGGCTTCCGGCCGCGGACCGAGTTGCCGGAGATTGTTCAGAGGGTAATTTCGTATCAGAACGCGAAAAGGGTTGGGGCCGCAACCGGGTTGTTCGACGCCACCTCCGCGTCAAATGGCGGTCAGATGCGGCCTGAATACGCTCGATCAAGACGATGAGGACGCGTGAACCGCTCTTGAAGACGACCACATCACTTTCGGTTATTGTCCCCGCATATAACGAGCAACATCTTGTCGTGCCGAGCATTGACCGGCTTAGATTGCTCGACGAATGTCCTTTCCTCGATCGCGTTAAAATCATCGTGGTGGATGACGGTTCCTCGGACGAAACACCGAAGGCCCTAGAGAAATACAGCCGTTCACTTGAGAATACCTCGACGGCGAGGATCGAGTGGATTTTTATTCGTCACGCGGTGAATCAGGGAAAGGCTGCCGCGATTCACACGGGCCTTGGGTACGCGGACACAGAACTCACCGTAGTTCACGACGCGGACCTGGAGTATCATCCACAAGACCTCGTAAAGATGGTCGCCGTCTTCCTTCAGGAACCGGCCGATGCCGTGTTTGGCTCTCGTTTCCTGGCAGGTGAATATCGGCGTGTGCTCTTCTTTCGGCATGAGATTGGAAACCGCCTGCTTACGCTAATGAGCAACATCGTTTCCGATCTGAACCTGACCGATATGGAAACCTGTTACAAAATGGTTCGGACAGAATTATTGAAAAGCATTCCGCTCGTCGGCCGTGGTTTTGAAATCGAACCTGAATTGACCATTAAACTGGCCAAGCGGCGGGCGCGGATTTTTGAAGTTCCGATTCGGTATTCCGGGAGAACCTATCAGGAAGGGAAAAAGATAGGGGTAAAGGACGGGTTTCGCGCCATCGGTGCGATTGTCCGATTTGCATGTTCCGATCACGTCTATGCCGAAGACGAATATGGCAGCCAGATCCTCGGAAGATTGAATCGCGCCCCCCGCTTCACGGAGTGGATGGCCGATGTCATCCGGCCATACATTGGCAATCGGGTCCTTGAAATCGGGGCGGGAACCGGAAATTTGACGCTTCAACTGATTCCGCGCAAACTCTACTATGCCAGCGATATCAATCCGCATTATTTGACTTATTTGCAGAATTTGATTCCCGACCATCCCTACCTGCGAGTGGGCTACACGGATGGTGAGAAACACGATTCGTATCCCTCGGAAGAGAAATTTGATACCGTGATCTGTTTGAACGTGGTCGAGCACCTGGAGAACGATTTAGGAGCATTACAAAATATTTGGGACGCGCTGGAGGAGAACGGCCGCGCCATCGTTCTTGTGCCCTACGGGCCGACCCTGTATGGCACTCTGGATGAGGTTTTGGGGCACTACCGTCGCTATACGAAACCTCAATTCATCGACCTTGCCGATCGGGCTGGTTTTCGAATCGAGTCTCTCTTGTCATTTAACCGGGTTGGCTCGCCAGCCTGGTGGCTGAACGCACGCTTGTTGCGCAGGAAGACCTTCGGCTTGTGGCAGATCAAGGCGCTGAATTTCCTAACCCCTTTTTTCCGAGTGATCGACCGATTTTTACCTTTCCCACCTCTTTCTATTATCGCTATTCTTAGAAAGCCCGCTGTGGAGTCCGTTCGCGTCTCTATAGACTCCTCCTCACGCCGGGAATCGGCGTTGCATCGGGCGGCGACGTAAGCATGGCAACTACAGTTCTAGTTTCACGTCAGAGGAGCGAGACGGCCGTCGCCGCCCATCGCCACCACCTGATCATCCTGACCGTGGTTTTCATTTTGACTTCGCCTCTGGTCAATCCTTTAATTCACGGAGATGGGGTTGGCTATTATGCCTACCTGCGAGCCCCGCTGATTCAGCATGACCTTCAATTTGAGCCCGATTGGCGTCACGGCAATCTTGCCTTCGTGAGGAACAGGATCAATTCAGCGGACCAACTTACGTCCGATCAGTTCACACCAACGGGACATATCAACAATTTGTTCTCCGTGGGGCCCGCGATTCTGTGGGCGCCGTTCTTTCTAATTGCTCACGCGGCCGTTTTGATTGTGAACCGGTTTGGCGGCAACCTCGCCGCCGACGGTTTTTCGCTGCCCTATCGGGTTCTGGTAGCGTTCGGTTCGGCCTTTTACGGTTTCTGCGGACTTGTACTCTCTTATTTGCTGGCTCGCAAATATGTGCATGCCTCGTGGGCATTGCTTGCCACGCTAGGAGTCTGGATTGGCAGCTCCTTGCCCGTCTATATGTATTTCGATCCTTTTTGGTCGCACGCCCATTCCGCGTTCGCCGTCGCCTTATTCCTCTGGTATTGGGATCGCACCAGCCCAAATCGGACATTCGGACAATGGCTCTTGCTGGGTCTGATTTCCGGTCTGATGCTCAACGTGTACTTTCCGAACGGCGCGTTTTTGCTCGTACCTTTCGTGGAATCCGTCCTGACCTATGTTCGAAGCCTGCGGTCAAACGATCGTTCAGCGTTTCTCCGTGAATTCAGCGCGAACCTCATTTTTCTCTTTGCCTGTGGAGTTTCGATCCTGCCTACCCTGCTTACGCGCAAAATCGTTTTTGGTGGCATGTTTCGTTTTGGCTCCTATGCCGCTTTACCCTGGAACTGGCGCGCTCCGTACTGGTTTTTGGTTCTCTTTTCTTCAGAGCACGGATTACTAAGCTGGACTCCTCTCTTGGGTTTTGCTCTTCTCGGCCTGTTCCTGCCGTCCCCTAAAGGGCGCCGGACCGCGGCCTATTTGGCACTGGGGGCGGCCGCGTTTTTATATGTCATCTCAAGTTATCCTTACTGGAGTGGGATGTCTTCCTTCGGAAATCGCTTTTTTGTGTCTTTGACTCCGGTGTTCGTATTCGGATTGGCATCCTTGCTGAATCGCGCCGCCGGCCTTTTCCGCTCCTTCAAATTTGCCTTTGTAACGCAAGGCCTTACACTCGGAATATTTTCGCTCTGGAATCTCGCTTTCATCTTCCAGTGGGGCACACACATGGTTCCCGCGCGTGGGAAGATTTCATGGGGTGCAATGGTCCACAACCAGTTTAACGTTCCGCTGCGCTTGACTCATAGCCTGGAATCATACTTCTTGCATCGGAAGGATATGATGCAGCAGATTGAGCAGGAAGATATCGAGCAGCAAAAATCAGAAAAAATACAAGAGAATTAGGTATATCGATGTCTGTTACCCATGCTCCAGTTAGTACCGCCGCCCGGCAATACGATCTTCCCGTTGTGCGAATCGACGCGCGGCGCGGGTGGCTGGCTCTCGATCTGCCGGAACTGTGGGCGTATCGCGAGCTCCTTTACTTTTTTGTTTGGCGCGACATAAAGGTCCGGTATAAGCAAACCGTCATCGGGGCGGCCTGGGCGATCCTTCAGCCCGTGATGACCATGCTTGTCTTCAGCCTCTTCTTCGGTACGCTGGCGAAAATTCCCTCGCAAGGACTGCCGTATCCGATTTTCTACTATTGCGCCTTGCTTCCCTGGATGTATTTTTCCACCGCCATGCAGGCGGCCACGAACGTGGTCGTGGAGCAACAGCGCGTGATCACGAAAGTTTATTTCCCCAGGGTCGTGCTGCCGATTTCCTCTGTCCTCTCCGGACTTCTCGATTTCGCGATTTCCTTTCTCGTGTTTATCGCGATGATGATTTACTACCGCATTGCTCCGACAAAGGCAGTGGTTTGGCTGCCGGCGTTTACTTTGTTGGCGGTGCTTACCGCTTTGGGCGTGGGCTTATGGCTCTCTGCGTTGAACGCCCTCTACCGGGATGTCCGTTACGTGCTGCCGTTTCTGGTGCAATTCTGGATGTTTGCCTCTCCGGTTGCGTATCCGAGTTCTTTAGTGCCCGCCAAATGGCGCTGGCTATATGGCCTAAATCCGATGACGGGCGTCATAGAGGGATTCCGTTGGGCGCTTACCGGCCACGGACAGCCACCGGGGGTGCTGCTCGCCGCGTCATCGGCAGCAGTGGGTTTGCTCGTTGTGGGCGGCCTAATTTACTACCATGCTGTCGAGGGAAAGATTGCGGACGTGGTCTGACCGATGAATCATTTGTCCATCCATGTCGAGTCGTTATCCAAGCGTTACAAGATCGGCGAGCGCGAGCGCTATTTTTCCTTGCGCGACGCGATCGTCAAAGCGGTAAAGTCGCCGTTCCGCCGTGCCAAACGCAGCGGAACCGATGCGATGTGGGCGCTTCGGGACGTCAGCTTCGATGTCGAGAGCGGCGAAGTCATTGGGCTGATCGGACGCAACGGAGCGGGAAAAACCACGCTCCTGAAGATTCTTTCCCGCATTACGCAGCCCACGTCGGGGTTTGCGGAACTCCACGGCAGGGTCGGCAGCCTTCTCGAAGTAGGCACCGGTTTCCACCCCGAATTGAGCGGGCGCGAAAACGTCTACTTGAGCGGCACGATATTAGGGATGTCCAAACGGGAGATTGACCGCAAGTTCGACGAGATTGTCGCTTTCGCGGAGGTCGAGAAATTCCTCGATACGGCACTGAAACATTTCAGCACGGGAATGCAGATGCGGCTGGCGTTTGCGGTGGCCGCCCATCTCGAACCGGAAATCTTGTTTGTAGACGAAGTACTGGCCGTAGGGGATATCGAATTTCAGAAGAAGTGCCTCGGCAAAATGCAGGAAGTTTCCAAGAGTGGCAGAACCATTGTCTTTGTCAGCCACCAGATGAATCAAATCCGAAGGCTATGCGGCCGGGTGCTGTGGATCGATGGCGGCAAGGTTCGCGAACAGGGACCGACGGGCGCTGTGGTGGCTAAGTATGAATCAGCAAGTCTGCAGCCGATGGAGGGTGGCGACGGGCGGAGCGCCTGTTTTGTAAAGTGGTCGATCGGTGGCGAAGATAATGCCATTCGTGATGGCCTTCGCGAGGTCGCGTTCCATTTTCAGTTGCGCCTCAGTGAGCCGATATCGCAAGGCCACTTTGGAATGGCCATTTTGAGCGACACGGGCTCGGTACTGGCCGGGTGGGGCTTCGACAATCTCGATATTCCCGATGGCGATCAGGAAATCGTCTTGCGGGTGCCATCCCTCCCATTGCGTCCTGGGGCATATTCGCTGACATGCTCCGTCTTTAACAAGGGCAATAATCTGACGGGTGGACATTTGGTGGAGCAATGGTACGCGTTGCCGCCGCTTGTGGTTGACACGCCCCCCCTTTCACATCCTCAGGACCGCTGGTCTGGCATTTTTAACATCCCCGGCGAACTTGAGGTTGCCACCTTGAGCAGGCGCGCATGACTTCCCACTCGATACAGCGTTTCTGGCACAAACCCTGGAATGAAAAACTGTCGACAGCTGAATTCTTAGTTCGACAGGGCCTGGCGAAACTTCCATTTGTTCCCGTGCCCGTGAATCTGGATGTGACGAGTACTGAATCGTTGCGCTTGTGGTGGTCCTACTTTGTCGGCTTTTACGACCAGGACCGCGCCTTCTTCGATTACTGGGGGCAGGATGTCGGGGATCTTCGATTTCTTTGGAAAGTACTCCAGCCCGGCAATACATTCCTCGACATCGGCGCCTATCACGGTATCTATTCCGTGGTGGCGGGCAAACGGGTAACCAATCGCGGCCGTGTCATTGCCTTTGAGCCGTCGCCCAGGGAACGGCGCAAGCTTCAATTGCACTTGCGTTTGAACGGCATCCGATCGGCCAAAGTCGAGCCGTTCGCCGTTGGAGGCGCCGCCTCGGAGACGACCTTCTTCCAGGTTGTTAATGGCGACCCGACACGTAATGGATTGAAACCTCCTGCGACCGACGATGCTGTATCGAAAATCACGGTCAAAACGACCAGCCTGGATAAATATGTAGCCGAAGTGGGAATACGCCAGGTCGATGTGATGAAGCTCGACGTCGAGGGCGGGGAGCTGGATGTACTCCGTGGCGCGGCAGGAATGTTCGAACAATTTCGCCCGATTCTGATTTGCGAAGTGCTGGATGAAACGACGAAGGTGTGGGGCTATCCAGCGCGAGAGATCGTTTCACTGCTCTCGGCCGCCGAATACCTTTGGTTTGAATGCCGCACGGATGGAAGCTTGATCCCGCATGAAATCCGGGAAGAGTATCCTGTTGTGAAGAACTACGTCGCGGTTCCGCGGGAGAAATTGCCCCTGTTGTAAGGCGCATCGGAGTTTTAGAAGTAAGAGAAATCATCACAATGAAATCCTGGAAAATCCTCGTGACCGGCAGCAGTGGATTGATTGGGTCCGAGGCTGTCGAGTATTTCGACGCCAAAGGGCATTCCGTGGTGGGCGCGGACAACAATATGCGCCAGGTTTTCTTTGGCCCTGCGGGCGACACGCTGTGGAATCTAGAACGCTTGAAGCGTTCCACTAAGCGATTTAACCCCGTCGCGCTCGACATTCGAGACCGTGACCGCGTCATGAATTTGTTTCGAGAGAACCGTTTCGATTTGATTGTCCACTGCGCCGCCCAGCCTTCTCACGATAAGGCTGCCGATATCGCCGTGCTCGATTTTGAAGTGAACGCGCTTGGTACCGTGAACCTGCTGGAGGCCACGCGTCAACACTGCCGCGACGCCACGTTCATAAACATGAGCACGAATAAGGTCTACGGCGACGCGCCCAACGAAAAGCCCTTGCGGGAACTTGAAACACGCTACGACTTTGCCGATCCTGCCGACTACGACGGGATCGATGAAACCTGCCGCGTTGACAGCACCCTGCACTCCTTATTCGGCGCTTCCAAGCTTGCCGCCGACATCTATGCGCAGGAATATGGACGCTATTTCGGCATGAATGTCGGAGTTTTTCGCGGAGGCTGTTTAACCGGTCCCTCGCATTCCGGCGTTGAATTGCATGGATTTCTTTCCTATCTGCTGAAGGTTGCCTTCTCGGGCGGCGTTTACACGGTCTACGGATACAAGGGCAAGCAGGTGCGCGACAATCTCCACAGCTTCGACGTCGTGCGCGCCTTCGAAGAATTTGCTCTCAATCCGCGGCCGGGCGAGGTCTACAACCTGGGCGGAGGCCGCGGCAACAGCATCTCGATTCTGGAAGCGATTGCTCGCGTCGAAGCATTGACCGGACGAAAGATCCACTGGACATATTCGGAACATCCGCGCAGAGGGGATCACATCTGTTACATCTCCAACCTGGCGAAACTCAAAAAGCATTATCCCGCGTGGAGTGTCACACGCAACCTCGATTCCACTCTTGACGAAATGGTGGCGGCGGAACGCAGTCGCGTCGAAAAAGAGGGCGCGTTACGTTGAAAATTTCGCTTCGGTGCTGAGACGGGAAGTGGCGTCCGTCGCTCGCGCGTATGAAACGGAAAGAATAAACACAGTGGCCCTTGTCTACGACGAAACATCCGTTGATACGCCCGTACAACGCTATGGCAATTTTTCGTATGATCCATGCTTGGCCGATACACGCCAACTGAACTGGTCTGACCGATGAAAGCCACCGTCCTTATCGATACATATAATCACGAGCGCTTCATCGAACGCGCGATCGCAAGCGTTCTCGATCAGGACATGCGCCTGGACGACATAGAAATTTTCGTGGTCGACGACGGATCGACGGACCGGACGCCCGAAATCGTTCGCCGTTTTGAGCCGCGTGTCCGACTCCTGCGGAAAGAAAACGGTGGTCAGGCATCGGCATTCAACTTCGGTTTTGCGCGTGCGCGCGGTGAAATCCTGGTTACGCTGGACGGTGACGACTGGTGGGCAAAGGAGAAGTTGCGTCGCGTGCTTGAAACGATGGACGCCAATCCGGACGTCGGCATTGTGGGCCACGGTTTTTATGAAGAATATTCCGACGGGCGTGCGAATGGATTGATTCTTCCTGGCCATCCGTATCGCCTGGATCTTGCTTCGGAGCAAAATGCCGACCTGTTTCGGCACGTCGCCGCCTTTTTCGGCACAAGCCGAATGACGATTCGTAAATCCGTCCTGGACCGAATTCTGCCGGTTCCCGAAGCACTAACATTCGAGGCAGACGAATACATTTTCACTCTGGCTCCTGCCGTCGCTCCGGCGATGGTTTTGAACGAGCCGCTGTGTCACTACGCGATTCATGCGGGGAACTTGTATCAATTTGGCAAGTTTGAGCCCGCAAAGGCACGGCGCAAGATGGACGTCTTGGAAATTCTTCTGAAAGAGCTGCCGCGGAAGCTCCGACAGTTTGGCGCAACCGAAAAGATCATTAACACACTGTTCTGCGGTACGCGGGTCGAGGTTGGCCGCATGCACCTCAGCCTGGATGGCGGGAGTCCGCTGCAAGCATTTTCTGTCGAGCGCGCCGCGTTTAAGGCTTCGTACCGGAAAGTAACCTGGCGCTACC
>JBEKCU010000005.1:0-41058 GCA_050014735.1 Candidatus Acidiferrales bacterium
TCCGATAAGACTTCACGGGACTTGGCATAATGTGTGCTCCAGTCTCGTATCCGCGGTCGTAATGCTACTCACCCGCTCAGATACACGCACGAAAGATTGAGAACGAGGAGCCGCTTCGGAGTTGCTTCGATGCCCGGGTGCCGCGATGCGAAACTCATATGAGACGTGCGAACACATATTCTTTCATTGGGAAATTAGAACTGGTGTATGATTGCGCTGATTCCTGACCCTGCACATTCAAAGTCAAAAAATCGGCACGCGGATCACGCGAGCCAAACCGGAGATTAACGATGAATTATCGCCCGGTACAGATAAGAAACTTCACATTTCTTGTTTTGGCTATTTTTTCGGTCATGCCGGCGCGGGCTCAACTTGTCGAGCCGAACCAGATCGGCGTCAGGATGGGCCATGTGCGTCTTGCGGTGAAAGACCTAGATGCGCAGAAGCACTTCTGGGTGTCAGTGATGGGCGGCACGCTCGTAAAGAACGGCACTCTCGAACTCATTCAATTTCCCGGAGTTTTTATCTTATTGTCGAAAGCGGATTCGGCGGAACCGCCGGCGGGAAGCATCGTGAATCACTTCGGCTTTGTGGTCAAGGACATGCCCGCGGCACTGGCCAGATGGAAGGACGCCAACATCCAGATCCAGTCGACTGCGAATCCCAATGAAGTGTTCGTCAGCGCGCCCGACGGCATCCGTTTGGAAGTGTACGGCGAACCGGCTCTGCCCACTCCCGTAAGCATGAACCATATTCACTTCTATCTCGATAACATCCCTCCTATCAAAGCCTGGTACGTGAAGGCATTCGGAGCGAATCCAGGCAGGCGCCCGTGTATCGCTTGCATCGCCAAGCCGAGCATGACCGAGGCAGATGATCTTCCGGGAGTGAACCTTTCGTTTTCGCCGGGGAACCCGGCGCCTGCTCCCACCAAAGGCCGCTCCATTGAAAGCATCGGCTTCGAGGTGACGGATCTTGAAGGCTTCGTCAGTGGCCTTGGGGCGCGAGGAATCAGAATCGATGGGCCCATCCGCGTGCTTCCCGACACTACGATCAAGGTGGCATATCTTACCGACCCGTTTGGAACATCCATCGAACTCACCGAAGGCCTCGCACCCCAGTAGCGACGTTGAGCCAACTCCGCCGGCCCTGATGATTGTGCGGCTTCGTTTGAGGAACTGAACTGGCGGATGGGACAGATTTCGAACGTGAATTTTCGGATGGCGGCTTCTTCGCCGTTTTCGAAGGGCTGAGGTTGCATTGCTCGATCCTCATTCTGAACGCCGCGCAAAGTTGCGATTTGCAGGAAGTTGAATCTAAAGCCGGACCCTCACACACCGAAGGGTCAGGCACCCGAAAGTTCAAAACCGCTTAACGGCCTTGCCACCCGCCAACCAATCAGAATCAGCGCTCGAAATTACTTTACTTGAACTCCTGCGCTTTGTCCGATTCGTTGTGGCCATTCCGCAGCAGCCGCCGTGCTCCACGAAAACGCGTAGCACAATAGGTCATATTATCCATGCTAGAATCCCTCCCTTAGGAGGCCCTGTTTATGACGCGCATCCTACTGACCACGGTCGACCAGGACTTCGGTCTATACGATTATTATCGTGAGAACGCTCCTGCGCGATTCCGCTGGCGCTTTCAAATGCCTCGTCGCATTTCCTTCGGCTTGCGATTCCTCCGCCAGAATGTCCCTGAAATCGATATCCTCGAGTACCCGACGCGCGCCGAATATCTGGCCGCGCTGAAGAAGGGCTGGGACGTCGTGGGTTTTTCGTTCTACCTCGAGGAAAGCAACCACATCCTGGGAATGGCCGAGGAAGCGCATAAGGTTGGAGTGAAAAAATTGTGGGCCGGAAACTACGGCGCTCTCACTCCTTCGATGCAGGCCAATTTCGATAATGTGTTCAGCGGATATAGCGAAGACGCCGTGGCGCAAAGCCTCGGCAAAACGATCGACGCGGTCCGTCATCCCCCGCTCATATCGGAGTTCCGGCTGCCGGGCGGCTGGCCGATGCCGATCGGAATTCTCTTCACAACGAGGGGCTGTAGTTTTCCGTGCACATTCTGTCAAACCACTGCATTTGCGCCAAAGCCGAAGGCCATTCCTCTTGAATCGATCGAAGAGGTGCTCCGCTTTTACGTGTCGCACGGAGTGCACTATGTGCTCATCCTGGACGAGAACTTCGGGAACATTCCTCAGCAAGCCGAAGCCGTCATCGAAATGATGGCTCGATACAAGATTAACTGGCTGGTGCAATCCCGCGTCGACCTGTTCCTGCGCAATTTCGATACCTGGATTGCGAAAGGGATGGAGGGCGCGCTATTCGGTATCGAGAGCTTTCATCAGGAAGTGCTGAAACAGATTCATAAGGGCGAGAAGGTGGAAGCCGTGATGGAATTGGCCCGGAAACTGAACGGGGCGGGGAAATACGCCCATGGGTATTACATCATCGGATTTCCGTCCGAAACGCCCGAATCGATCGGCGAAGACCTGAAAACGTTGGCTTCGATGGAACTCGATGTCACGCAAATCACAATCGTGACACCTCACCCTCGCACGCAATTGTGGAACGAACTGGAGACAACCTACGGCATCTTCGAAAAAGACCTGTCCAAATATGACACCAAGCATCTGGTGTGGAACCACCCTAAATGTCCTCCTGGGTCCTTGGAGTCGTTACTCAAGCAAGGATTCGACGTGTGTTACGGCAAGGATTGGTTGCGCCGTACCACCGGAAAATTCCTTAAGAGCCGATTGCGGCGGGGCGACTTGAGCAAATTGCTGATGAGTCCACTGCACGCTCGCTTGTCCGAGCCGCGGCGCCTGCCGTATTTGGATGCCGCGTCACACTGATTCGGTGTTTTTGAAATTGGAAGGATCCTGGCGAGAGAGCAACCGGTATGCGGCTGGCGGCGCCATCGGAGACTGACCTGCTTCCTGTTTTTGCCAGCCTTTCGGTCAGGCACCCTTTTGTGATACCCTTCTGCCCTCGAAAGCGCGGATCTCCCTCACTTGGAATCCGCCTCGGAAGTCCTCTCCGTGACGTACGCGTGACAGCGGTTTTCTGAGACTCCAGTGGGCCTGCCAGACGAACGGGCCGGAGTGACTTTACAGCCGACGCACCGGTATCGGGGAAGCGCCGACAAGGGAGATTGAGCCGACAGCGATGCCGACCAAACCTGCAACCAGCAAGTTACAGGAAATCAAACTGGCGCACTCGCCGGATTCCGACGATGCCTTCATGTTCTACGGGCTGGCAACGCAGAAGGTGCGTACTCCCGGTTTGAAATTCGCTCATGTCCTTGCCGACATCGAAACGCTCAACCAGGCTGCGTCTCAGGAAATCTATGATGTGACGGCATTTAGCTTCGCTGCCTACCCGTTTTTGCGCGACAAATATGTGCTGCTCGATTGCGGGGCGAGCTTCGGTGAAGGCTATGGCCCCATTGTAGTCTCGCAGCATCCCATCAAGCGGGAGGACCTATCGAAGTGCCGGATCGCCGTGCCTGGGCTGCGAACCTCTGCCTACATGGCGCTGAAGCTGTATGAGCCGAGAATCGAGCCCGTGGTGATGGGGTTCGATCACATCCTGGACGCCGTGAAAAACTCCGTGGTTGACGCGGGACTATTGATCCACGAAGGGCAGCTATTTTTTCCCCAGATGGGGCTGCACCGGGTCGTCGATCTGGGGCAATGGTGGTTGGAGCAAACGGGTCTGCCCCTGCCGCTCGGCGGCAACGGCGTGCGCCGTGCGCTGGGCCGCACCGTGGGCCTTCAAATCGGCAGCGCCATCCGCGAAAGCGTGACCTATGCGCTGGACCATCGCGAAGCTGCGGTCAACTACGCGATGCAATTCGCTCGCGACATGGACCCGGAACTGGCCGACAAATTTATCGGCATGTACGTGAATAAATGGACGCTCGATTACGGCGAACGCGGACGCCAGGCCGTGCGCGAATTCCTAAAGCGCGGAGTGGAAGCGGGACTGATTCCGGGGCCGCCGGATGCGGAGTTCTTGATCGCAGAGTAGTAAACCGATGAGTCAACGGCTTAAAAATGCATCGGTGGTAACGTAGCCGTGCCCCGCAACCGCGGGCAATTCCTCTATTACTTTCCACTCTTTGCGTTCCTATTTCTGTGTGCCGCAAGCACCTTCGCACAGTCAGACGACAAAGAGCCTGCCGCAGTCGTGGAGATTGGGGGAGCTGCTGCATGGAGTCTTACAGACGGCGGATCGAGCTTCGGCCCGACCGTCGCGGTTGAGGTGACCCCGGTAGAGAACTGGCTGGAACTTGAGTTGGGAGTGACGCCGCTTTTCGCCCGTCATTCGACAGAATGGGATGCCGACCTTCTGTTCAAGAAGCCTTGGACACTCTCGAAAAAGGTGGAGTTCATGGTGGGCGTCGGTCCCGAATGGATTCATACGACGAAATATGGCGTGACAACGAACTTCGCCGCCGCAGAGGCCGTGCTGGATTTTATGTTCTGGCCCTCCACAAAGCACAGATTCGGTTGGTACCTTGAACCCGGTTACGAGTACAGCTTTGGGCGCGGGCATGAGCAGTCGCTTGGCATAAACGGTGGTCTATTGATAGCGATCCCATGAAGCTTTGCTTCCCTTTGGCAGGAGGGTTCGCACGAGGGAATGATTTCCAGCAGGCTGTAAAATTCAAATTGGCTCACTGCGTCATCTGAGCTCGCCTTGACGCGATTCATCGTTTCGCTTAGAGTCGAAACGGTCCGCATGAAACGCGCCGGCCGCCCTTGACGATGCAACGGATTCTCTCCACGTATCTTTTTGTAAACCGGAAACTCACAGCCGCGCTGGTGGGCGAATCGGCGCAGGCTGGATTCTCGGCAATCGAGTTGTTTTGCTCGCGCGGGCATTTCGATTATCGCTCGTCCGACGATGCTCGCGAGCTGAGTTCGTGGCTCTCCGGCAATCATCTCACGCTGAACTCGATCCATTCGCCGACGAACCGCGATTTCCATCTCTCCCGCGATAGCGCTATACCGCTTTCGATTTCCGATCCCGAGCGATTGAGGCGCCAGGAAGCTGTCGACGAAATCAAGCGCGCGCTGGACTTGGTCGAGCATGTGCCTTTCCGCTACTGCGTTCAGCATTTGGCGCGCGCGCGGGACATCCCGGATGAGCGGCTATGGGACGCTGCTTTCAGTTCGCTCGAGCATCTCTCACTCTTCGCCAGACACCGCGGTATTACCCTGGCGCTCGAGAATACTCCGGGCGAAATCGCCACACCTGTCAACCTGAAAGCTTTTCTGGAGCGGACACGCCTTACCGGCGTGAAGTTGTGTTTCGATACGGGGCACGCGAACATCGAGGGGGGCCTCGCTGAGGCGCTGGAATCGGTATGCGATCAAATCGTGACGACACATATCCATGACAATCGCGGCGAACGCGACGACCACCTGTTGCCTTACGCGGGAACGATCGATTGGGATGCCACACTGACGGCTCTACCGGCCCAAGTACCGCTCGTCCTTGAATTAAAAGAACCTGCCGTAGCGGTGGGTTCCACCGACGCGCAGGCATTTGCCGGAACGCTAAAGGGCGCGTGCACGGCGTTCGATAAGTTCGAGCAAACGCTGGCCGATAAGAAGTAGAACAGGCTTCAGCCTGTTTGATTTTGACTTTCATTCACTCAATAACCCAAACAGGCCGAGGCCTGTTCCACCAAAAGGATCACAAGTTTCATGCCAGTCGTAACCATTCAAGATGTCGGACAGCACGATGGACAGGAAGTCACGCTGCGCGGCTGGCTCTACAACATGCGCGAGGCAGGGAAGCTGCTCTTCCCCATTTTTCGCGACGGCACGGGAACAATTCAGGGCGTCGTATCGCTCAAGGACCAGCCGGCGGCGTTCGAAGCGCTCCGCGGATTGACGCAGGAATCGAGCGTGATCGTCACCGGGAAGATTCGCGCCGATAAGCGTGCGCCGGGTGGATTCGAAATTCAGCTTACAGCCGTGGAAGTCGTCCAGCGCGTTCCGGATGACACGCCTTATCCAATTCAGCTCAAGGAACACGGCGTGGATTTCCTGCTGGATCACAGGCATCTGTGGATTCGAACGCCACGGCAAGCCGCGATTCTGCGCATTCGCGCCCAGGCCGTCCGCGCCGCGCACGAGTACATGGATTCGCAAGGCTACATTCTCACCGAAGCTCCGATCTTCACTCCGGCAGCGTGCGAAGGCACAACGACCCTGTTCGAAGTGCAATACATCGACGACGAAAAGGCTTACCTGACCCAGTCGGGCCAGCTTTACGTCGAGGCGACGGCGATGGCGCTCGGCAAGGTCTATACCTTCGGTCCGACATTCCGCGCCGAGAAATCGAAGACGCGGCGCCACCTGACCGAGTTCTGGATGCTGGAACCGGAAGCAGCCTACGCCCGTCTGGAAGACATGATGGTGCTCAGCGAAGGCCTTGTCAGCCACGTCGTGCAATCGGTGCTGAAAAATCGCACGCGCGAACTGGAAGTGGTTGGCCGCGACACGACAAAGCTCGCAAACGTCAAAGCCCCATTTCCTCGCGTGACATACGACGAAGCCATTCAAATCCTCCAGGAGCGTGGAAATCCCGCCAAGTGGGGCGACGACTTTGGCGGTGACGAAGAGACGATTCTATCGAGCGCGTACGACCGCCCAGTTATGGTTCATCGCTATCCGACGGCCATCAAGGCGTTCTACATGCAACCTGATCCCGTGCGTCCCGAACTGGCGCTGGGATTCGACATGCTTGCACCCGAGGGATACGGCGAAATTATCGGTGGCGGCGAGCGCGTGGCCGACTACGATTTGCTGCTTAAGCGGCTGCGCGAACACAATCTGCCCGAAGAATCGTTCGGCTGGTACCTGGATTTGCGTCGTTACGGCGGCGTTCCACATGCCGGTTTCGGACTGGGCCTGGAACGCACCGTAGCCTGGATTTGCGGAACTGAGCACATTCGCGAAGTCATTCCCTTTCCCCGGATGATCTACAGAGTCTATCCTTAGTCTCGCTGCTTGCAATCTCAGAGGCGAGCCGGACCGGATTTCAACATGGCGCAAAAGATTCGCATCATCGGAGTTCCGATGGACCTCGGCCAAAGTCGCCGTGGTGTGGACATGGGTCCGTCGGCGCTACGCGTTGCCGGATTGCAGGCGCGGCTCAAGGCCCTGGGCCATACGGTCGAGGATATGGGCAACGTCCAGGTCAGGCAGCCGGAGGAGCAG
The DNA here is from genome assembly GCA_050014735.1 of Candidatus Acidiferrales bacterium. Classification (GTDB taxonomy): domain Bacteria; phylum Acidobacteriota; class Terriglobia; order Acidiferrales; family UBA7541; genus Palsa-360. Next base: position 7,244 of record JBEKCU010000005.1, read on the forward strand.
CACTACGGAGAAAAGCGCGCCAAGTACCTGCACGAAATTGCCGAGGCTTGCCGGGGCCTGGCGGAAATCACCGAGCGCACCCTCACAGAAGGTTTTGTGCCGGTCGTGCTTGGAGGCGACCATTCGATCGCGGTGGGATCGTTTTCTGGAGTATCGAATTATTTCCGCGCGCAATCGAAGCGAGTCGGTTACCTGTGGCTCGATGCGCATGGAGACATGAACACGCCGGAAAGCTCGCCCTCGGGCAACATTCACGGGATGCCGCTGGCGGCGATTATCGGTTACGGGGCGCCGGAACTTGTGGAGCTGCTGGGCTACAAGCCGAAGGTTGAGCCGCGAAATGTTTGCCTTGTGGGCATTCGCGATCTGGACTCGAAAGAACGCCGCCTGGTCAAGGATTCCGGCGTGCATGTTTTCACAATGCGCGATATCGACGAGCGCGGCATGCGCGATGTGATGAATGAAGCGCTGCGATTCGTTACCGACGATACAGACGGCATGGCCGTCAGCCTGGACCTGGATTTTATCGATCCCGATGATGCTCCCGGCGTAGGAACACCGGTGCGTGGTGGCGTGACGTACCGTGAAGCGCACCTGGCGATGGAGATGATCGCGGACAGCGAAGCGATGGTATCGCTCGAAGTCGTCGAAATTAATCCCGTCATCGATCTCCATAATCAGACAGCCCTGCTGGGCGTGGAAATGGTGCTATCGGGATTGGGCAAGAAGATTTTGTAGTGCCGCCGTCTCGCTTGTCCCGATGCAAGAGGGGCCGGCGGGTTTGAATTGCATGCACCCGATTTTCAATCGCAGGAATTTGAAAAGTTCAGGGACCCGAAAAGCCGCCGGCCCCTCTTGTATCGGGACAAGCAGGATGCCGGCGCCACTCAGAAACAATTTAACTTATGACCACTGAAAAAAAACGGCTGCGAGTCGGCGTATTATTCGGCGGACGTTCTGGCGAACACGAAGTTTCGCTCCTATCGGCCGCGTCGGTCATTCAGGCGCTCGATCCAGAAAAATACGATGCGATTCCCATCGGCATCACGAAACAGGGCCGCTGGCTTGCCGGAACCGCGGCGCTCAAGATTCTGCCTCCCGCATTAAGCGAAGTGTTGCGCACGGGCGAACGCGTGATGCTCTCAGCCGATCCGACGGAAGCCGCGCTGGTGCCGGTTGGCGTGACGCCCACGCACGAGAATCTGCACTTGGACGTCGTATTCCCCGTACTGCACGGCACGTTTGGCGAAGATGGCACGGTGCAGGGATTGCTCGATCTCGCTGGGCTTCCGTACGTCGGCTCGGGCGTGCTCGGTTCGGCGGTCGGCATGGACAAGGACATGCAGAAACGCCTTTTCCTGCAAGCCAAATTGCCCGTGGGCGAGTACTATGCTGTTCAGCGCGCGGAGTGGGAAAAGTCGCGCGGCAAAGTACTTCGCATGCTCCGGAAAAAATTCCGATTCCCGGTTTTTGTAAAGCCGGCGACGCTCGGCAGTTCCGTGGGCATGACCAAGGCGCACGACGCCAAGGAGCTTGCCTCGGCGATGGACTTTGCTGCTGAATTCGCGCAAAAAATTCTCGTCGAGCGCGCCATCCGCGGCCGCGAAATCGAACTCTCCGTTCTGGGAAATGAGGATCCGAAGGCCTCGATTCCCGGTGAAATCGTGCCGCATCGTGAATACTACGACTATGCCGCAAAATATCTTGAGGAAGGCACTCGGCTGCTGATTCCCGCGAAATTGAGCAAGGCGCAAGTAAAACGCCTTCAGGAATATGCTGTGCGTGCGTTTCGGGCCCTCGAATGTCTGGGCATGGCGCGAGTGGATTTTTTTCTCGAACATCGCACTGGGCGAATTCTTCTGAACGAAATCAACACGATTCCCGGCTTCACATCGATCAGCATGTATCCGAAGCTTTGGGAGGCTTCGGGCCTTCCCTATCGCGAACTGCTCAGCCGTTTGATCGACCTGGCTCTGGCCCAACACCGCGAAAAACAGCGCACGAAATACACGATCGAGTTGCCCGCCGCCGCATCGTCCGGCGCCCATGATGCCTAGGCGCAGCCCGTTTAATTTAGTTTGACTCCACGGGGTACCAGGCTTATAGTTCCGCTCAAATACTCAGTTCCTAGTGAAAATTACAGAGTCCGGTCCAGGCGATTAGGCTCATTTTCGTACGTGAGGCATTGGCCCTTGCAGAACTACCTCGAACTATAAATTAGGAGAATTCGCATGCGAAAATTCTTGTTCAAACGGTCACTTGCGTTGGTGTCTTTCTTGTGTGGTCTCATGACGGTCTGCGGAATTGTCCGGACCGAAGCGAGGCCGCGAAGCACCGCGGCTGCTCAGGCGGATGCGAATAGCGTGTCCGTGGGAGCAGAGGATATCGGAGGCGTAGTCACGAGTGCGAACGGGCCGGAAGCCGGAGTTTGGGTCATCGCGGAGACCACTTTTGGAACGAAGTTCCGCAAAATCGTGGTCACCAACGATCGCGGCCAATACTTGCTGCCGCAACTCCCCAACGGGAATTACAAAGTTTGGGTGCGCGGGTACGGTCTGGTGGATTCGACTCCCGTAGAGGCGACGCCTGGGAAAAATTTGAATTTAACCGCTGTCATTGCTCCCGATGCGCGAGCCGCCGCCCAGTATTATCCCGCCGATTATTGGGCATCGCTGCTCACGATTCCTCCCAAGAGCGCGTTCCCTCTGACGGTCCCGGCACCTCCGCCGCTTCCCGAAGAATCGACCGGCCCGAAGAAACTGACCCACGGATACGCTCCGGTGCCGATGCCCACGACTCCCACTGTCATCAAGACACAGGCAGATTGGCTGTACTCATTCAAGGGCTGCTGGACTTGCCATCAGGTGGGGATCAAGTCCACTCGCGAGATTCCCGCGAGCCTGGGCACATTCAAATCGAGTGACGATGCCTGGAGACGGTTCCTCTCATCGAGTCAGGTCGGACGTGGGATGGTCCAAGCGGTCTACCGGTTGGGCACTCTGCATACGTACGCCGATTGGGGCGACCGCATTAAGAATGGCGAACTGCCCCCGGTGCCGCCGCGACCTGAGGGAATCGAACGCAATATCGTCCTCACCGTTTGGGATTGGTCCGTGAGAGCGTCATTCCTGCATGCACTAATCAGCACGGACAAGCGCAATCCCAACGTGAATGCGTACGGGCCCGTTTATGGCGCGGAATGGTCGGGCGGCGATCTTGCTGTAGTCGATCCCGTCGAAAATACGAAGACCCTGATTCCAATTCCGCTGCCCAATGAGTCGGACCGGGCCAAGCAGATTCTTTTTTCACCGCAGACTCAGCTCGCGCCGTCGATGTTCTTTGGGGATGAGCTGGTTTGGCAGGACCCCATTAATCCAGGCCCGATCACGATGGATGAAAAGGGACGAGTCTGGTTCAACGTCGAAAATCGAATCGGCAACGCGGACTATTGCAAGAAGGGTTCCAAGAATCCCTACGCGATCAACTCTCCGCGCGAGGACTTCGGCAAGGGTGTGGACGTTTACGATCCAAGAACGGGCAAATTCGGTTTTGTCGAACTTTGCTTCAAATCGACTCGCATCGCCTTCTCCGACGATAAAGACAATACGTTGTACTTCACGGTTCAAGTAGACGGTGGAATCGGCTGGCTCAATACCCGCCTTTGGGATCAAACCCACGACGCCGAGAAGTCCCAGGGATGGTGTCCGGCCGTGATTGACTACAACGGCGATGGCAAGATCGGCGCATTTACGAAGGGAGATGAGCCTGCCAATCCAAAACTGGATCGTGAGATACCGAAGCCCGGCGCCTATGGTATCGCTTACAACGTTGTCGATGGCAGCGTTTGGTATTCCGATTTAATGATGACGCCTGGAAGGCTGGTTCGCATGACTAAGGGTTCGAACCCTCCTTCGACGTGTACCACTGAGGTCTATGAAGCTCCCTACGATCCCACGGGAAAGGGAATCGGCGGCTCCCATACTCGGGGAATTGACATCGATACCAACGGAGTCGTGTGGACGCCGCTGACCGGAGAGGGCAACCTCGCCAGTTTCGACCGGCGCAAGTGCAAGACTCCACCAACCGGGGACACGGCCGTGAGCGGCAAGCAGTGCTACGAGGGCTGGACGCTGTATCCGGTTCCGGGCCCCGTGTTTAAGTCAGACCCAACCGTGAAGGCGGACTACAACTATTACATGTTCATCGATAAATACAATGCGCTTGGCCTGGGCAATAACGCCATCGTCGTGGACGGCGCCAATTCGGACTCGCTCATCGTGTTCCATCAGGACACCAAGACGTGGACCCGGATGACCGTTCCGTATCCAATGGGCTTCTTCTCACGCTTTCTGGATGCCCGTATCGATGATCCTAAAGGTGGGTGGAAGGGACATGGCGCGTATGGCGCCAACGAAATGAGAGGGTCGCAACTGACCGAGGGTGGCGGGACCACGCCGAGTCAGCTTGTGCATTTCCAGATTCGGCCTGACCCTCTAGCCAAATAGCGCATTCCGATCGAAGAGACGTAGCGAGCTTAGATTAGGGCCAGGTGGGACTGGCCCTTTCCATTTTGAAGCCGGTTGCAAGTTTGTGCCGAAGCCTGAAGTTCACGGCTACTGGTTTGGGTCGCAATTCTGCTCGTGGGGCCAATGAATTTCCAATTGATCTGTGTAAAGGGGTGCCAAAAGCCGTTAAGGTCGCTAATTGAATTGAGGAGAGGGGTGCAAAATGGTTGGAGAAAAGTTCTTGAAGTGCGCGTGGTGGTTGGTTCTCTCGGTCCTCGTACTGTCTGCTCCGTCGCTCATGGCGCAAACCGCGTCGACGGGCGCGATTAGCGGCACAATTAAGGATTCGTCTGGCGCTGTAATTCCAAACGTTACCGTCACAGCCATAAGTGCGGACAGCGGCCAATCGCGAACGGTAGTAACCGCGTCGGACGGTTCTTTCGAGCTGACGTTGCTGCCATTGGGACTCTATAACGTTAAGTTCGACGCCGTTGGATTCAATTCGGCAGAGGTGGGATCGGTCGAAGTCAAGGTGACCGAGACCTCTGTTTTGAATCGTGTATTGCAGGTTGGCACGCAAACTCAACAGATCGTAATCGAAGGCGAAGCGGTGGAAGCGGTGCAGACTTCGAATGCCACGCTTGGAGACGTCGTCGGCAGTACGCAAGCTACCTCCCTTCCTTTGACGACTCGGAATTACACCAACCTCTTGGGGTTGTCATCCGGAGCCAATGCCAGCGTGTTCAATGCGAGCAGCCTTGGGAAAGGCTCGACGGATATTTCCGTGAACGGCGCCAGCAACCTTCAAAACAACGTACAAATGGACGGAGTTTCCATCGTGACGACTTCGACTCAGGGAACTCTGACTGAAAACGGAAACAATCCCGGAATGGGATACGTGAGTCCCGATGCGATGCAGGAATTCAAGATACAGACTTCGCTGTTCGATGCCGGTTATGGACGGAGCCCGGGCGCCAGCGTGAATCTTGTGACCAAATCCGGTACCAATCAATTTCATGGCGACGTATTTGAGTTCTTTCGAAACACCGCGCTCAATGCCAATGACTTTTTCCGTAATTCCTCGCCGCCAGTCAACGGCCAGCCCAATAACTCTCGCCAGATTCTAAACCAGAATCAGTTCGGCGGTGTATTCGGCGGCCCGGTCAAGAAGGACAAGCTTTTCTTTTTCGGCTCCTATCAGGGGACACGGCAGATCAATGGGGCTTCGTCTCAGGGCTACTCAGTGCCCAGCTTGCTTCCGATTTTTCCTGGCGGGGACCGCTCGAACACGGCTGCACTTCAGGCTTCGCTGGGCGCTACTTTCTGTCCCCAAGGAACCGATGGCGGCATCTCTGGCGTTGCGAAAACGCAAGGGACAGCCGTGCAGGTTGCGTGCAACGGTTCGAACATCAACCCGGTAGCTATTGCCCTGCTTCAAGCCAAGAATCCTGACGGCAGCTATTACATTCCGAGTTCTTCAGGTACTGTAACATCTACTCCCTGTTCATTAGCCGCCAGCGCCACCTGCACCTCGGCTGTGCAGAACACCACCTTCACCGTGCCCGCCCATTTTACGGAGAATCAGGTCCTAGGCAATATGGACTATGTGATCAACCAAAAGAACACTTTGGCGGTCCGGTATTTCTGGACTACCGATCCAACTCAAAATTCCTTTGCTTGCGGCCTCGCCGGCGGCTTGCCTGGCATTTGCTACCCCGATACTGCATTGGCCAATACGCTTGGCAACATATATGGGGTCATGAAGCTGACAACCATTGTGAGTAACAACCTCGTAAATGAAGCCAGGGTGTCGGTTCAGCGAGCCACGATTGTGGGAAGCGTGGTGAGTCCATTCACAGCCTCTCAGTTTGGGATTCAGCCCATTTCGAATACGATTCCGTACCTTCCCCAACTTACCGTGACAGGAGTTTTCAGTATTGGAGATGTCGCGAACTATCCCGTTCAGAAATTCACCTCCCAATGGGAGGCTGCTGATCAGATTTCCTGGACCCACGGGAAGCATACAGTTCGGGTGGGCGTGGAATTGGAACGCGACCGCTATGATTGGCACCTTATCGGTGGCACCGGAACTGGACAAATCAACTTCAATAATTTCCAGGACTTCCTGCTGGGTTTGGCCGGTTGCCCTCCTAGCAGCACCTCCGCCACTTGCAGCCCAACGAATCCCGGAAACACGAATGGCTCGTCGGTCAGTAATATCTCCAACACGGGAGGTCTTGGTGCGGTGATGCCCCCGGGGGGGCTGGTCCACGGATACCGCACGCCGTACGGGGACGCCTTCGTTCAGGACGACTTTAAAGTCGATCAGCATCTCACATTAAACCTGGGACTGCGGTGGGACTATGTTGCGCTTGCTTACGATAGTGGCGGGTTCGAGAGCAACATATGGCCGAGCCTGATTAGCACGGTACCAATTCCCGGATCTACGCCTGCTACGGGCACATTGGCAGGATGGGTAGTGCCTTCGAACTGGAACTTCGGCGCGAATGCTCCTCCACCGGTCGGTGGCATTTTCCAGAACTCGAACAATACCTTCGCGTCGAACGGTACTCCCTTAACTACTTTCTCTCCGCGTTTAGGATTTGCTTGGTCGCCGTTTGCAACTAACAGGTTTGTCTTGCGCGGTGGCGGCGGTTACTTTTATGACCGGACAGGCAATGCCAATTACAATCCAGGATATGAGCAGAACGAGCCTTATTCCGCCTCCGCGTATGCCTCTGGAGCAGCCAACTATTTTTCCACCTTTCAGAATCCATTTCCGGCCGTGACGTTGGGTTGGACACCTCGATGGGTTAACTTCGGCGCGGCGGGAACGAACGCAGGCGCGACGAGTTCGAATATCGCGGAATCTCTGGACGAGCAGATTTACCGCGTGCCGGTGACGTATCAATGGAATTTGAACACTCAATACGAATTCGTGCACAATTGGACGCTCGAACTCGGATACGTCGGTTCTCGTTCTCTTCACCAACCGGGAGTTCGCCCAATCAACGAAGCACAACTGGTGGGCAACCCCTTTGGTACGAACACGGCGGTCGCACCTGGAATCGCTGCGGGCCTCGTGACCACGAATACGGTCGCAAACGCCTTTCTGCGCGTGCCTTACCTTGGTTTTTCACCGAGTAGCTTAACCATGTCCCAAGCCGATTGGGACGCTAAGTTCAACAGCGTCCAAGCGACTGTGCGCAGGCAATTTTCCCATGGGCTTCAGTTGCAGGCGGCATACACATGGAGCAGAGCGTTCACAACGAACCAGACCGTGTCAAATTCATCGTCGAATGACCCCAACGTTGAGCAATATGGACTGAACCCGCTCTATCACCCACAGCGTCTGGCAGTCAGCTACCTGTGGAACCTGCCTCTCGGTAGTCATCAGGGTTTCATGGATAAGGTGGCGAATGGCTGGTCCGTATCTGGTGTGACCATCCTTCAAGACGGGACACCGCTGACGGTCACCGACACCCGAGGCGGGACCATCTTCGGCTTCGGCCCGGGCACTCCCGTAATCTCCAGGGCTGAATACTGCCCGGGAATGGGGGCCGCAAACGCTGCCTCATCGGGTGGTGTGGAGCAACGGCTGGGCGGCGCACACAGTGCAACCGGTTGGTTCAACACGGCTGCGTTTTATGGGCTTGGCACGAATGGCGGTTGCGCCGCTGCTGGAGCAACCGGCACGCCTACGATCGGAAACGGAACCGGATACGGTGATTCTTCATTAGGAATTCTCCTCGGGCCAGGGCAATTCAATTGGGACATGTCGTTGACGAAAACGACCAAGGTCGGAGGAATACGGGAAGACTCCACGCTTGTGTTCCGCACTGAATTCTTTAATACGTTCAACCACGCACAGTTCAATAATCCCGCGACAGTGGACGTTTCCAAGGCCACTTTCGGGCAGATCACGAGCACGTCGGTGAATCCCCGGCTGATCCAGTTTGCGCTAAAATATGTGTTCTAGGAAAAATAAGGGAAACCGAACCTCCGCGCTGCGCGTCATTTTAGGCGGATGTCGAGTGCGGAGATTCAAGCAAGACTAATACGTGAGCAGGGCCAACGCGGGTATTCGTAGGAGCTAAGGCTCGAACGAATACTCGCGTTCCCGTTTGCATAAAAGGAATCTTACAATGCGAAACCGCTATATCGCTGCAATCCTTGTCGCCGCTGTTGTGCTGATTTTTATTCCACGGCTCCGTGCGCAGAATCAGGGCTCCACCAAGCCTGGAGTAACTGCTCCGGCAGCAACCGGCGGCCAGAAATTCGATCCCCACGACCTCTACGGAAATTGGTACGGGCACAACCCGGACGCAGCCGACCAGAAAAACCCAGAGCCTCCACTGACCGAATGGGCGAAACAGCATTTACTCTATAAATCAATTTCGCACGATGCCTACGCCGGCACGCCGATTCCAGGTTTTGATCGGCCCGGTCACCATTGCCCGAATAATCAGGACCCGTGCTATTCCAAAGACCAGAATGGCGTTCCCACGAATGACCCTGATGGGGAATACCCAGCCAAGGATTGCGAACCCCTGTCTAGTCCGGCGACGTACGACTACCCTGCTATCGGTACAATGGAATTCATTCCGACCCCTGACGGAACGCGCATCCATCAGATGATTTCGTACCATCGCGAGTGGCGCACGTTTTGGCTGAATCGCAGCGAACATCCGAAGGATTTGGATCCAACATACGAGGGAGACTCAATTGCCCACTGGGAGGGAAACACATTAGTGGTCGATACGATCGGTTATAACGACCGGACCATGGTCACCCAGCATGTTGGACACCGCAAGAGCGATGCCTTCCATCTGGTGGAGCGATTCACGCGCCTGGACCATAATCACCTTCGGCTCGAAATGACGTACTACGATCCGAAGGCTTGGGGTGACAAATCCTGGGGCGGCTGGTATCGGAACTATACGTTAGTGCCCGACGATCAATTTGAAGAATTCATCTGCAGCCCGAGGGAATACAAAGAATACGATTCGAGGGTAACGACCCGGATTGACGCTGCTCCTAAAAAATAATGAAGTGTTCCCGCTTGCGGCCATCTCGGCCGCAAGCGGGAATTTTATATGCCGCTCGTTCGAACCCACCAGCTCTCGATCCATTTCGCGCCGGGAGCCACCATCTGGAGAGTCGGGTATTTCCCTTCGTGGTTCAAATTTACAGCGTTGGTGATTCCCGCCATCGGTTCCATGCAGACGGTCTGACGATTTGCCGGAGTAAAAACCTGGGCAGCCGGGTACTTGGGCCCGAACAGCACCTCGACTTTTTCGTTGCCCGACGAGAGCGAAAAATGTGCGCGGCCTTCGGCGTCGCGCTGGAAATCCGTAAAGCCTGTGTCGAGGGGGTGCACTTTCACTGGAAACGGATTCGCAAAAGGAAGGGGTTTGAGTTCGCCGGTCGCAACCAAGTGTTCATCGGCGACAACCATTTTCGTTGCGGCGATGTCGGCGATCCACTCGTCGCGGTCGATGCCGGGCACGACGAAACAGGGATGAAATCCAAGCGCGACCGGCATCGGGTCGACGCTCAGATTGTTCACGACCAGCTTCACCTCCAGCGCGCCGCCCGAAAGTTCATAGGTCATCTCATATTCGTGCGCGAACGGCCATTGCTCCATCAAATCAGGGTATTTCCAGAACTGGAGCCGGCTAGTTATATGCGCGGAATGTCCGTCAGCCTTGACCTCGGTGACTTCCCACAGCGCCGATGTCCCCAGCAGTCCGTGAATCGGAATGGCGTCTCCCCGGACATTGCCAAGCGTCATATTGAACATATATTTCTTCCCGTTTGCCCAGAAATCCTGCTCGCTTAGGCGGTTTGCCCAAGGTGCCAGGAAAGGAATGCCCTCGCTTCCGACGTTCGTCTTAAAATCACCCGAGTCGGCAGGGGCAGTATTCAAAACATCCTTTCCGTGAACTTTCATTTCGTACAAGCGATTGCCGATGGAAGGCGCGATCGAGACCACGACGCCGTTGGCGGAGTCGGTCAGTCGCACGATATCGACGCCGTGATCGGTCGTCTTTTCGGCGGTGTAGTTCGGGGCGGCGAATACAACACCCAGAGGAAAAACGGACGCTACAAGTAGCAGGACAAGGTTTTTCATTTGCAGAGTATCTCACAAACTGAAACGCAATTAGCCCGGATTTCCACTAGCCAGCTTGGTAGCGTCGGCATCTGGCCGGCGGTCATTGCTTTTTTCGAGGCGCAAAACTCGCCGACGGGACGACGGCGCCACCTGCAGATTAGTGGACGGGAGCAAGTTTCGGCGTGACGCTTACCAAAATAATGGAAGTGCCGATGCGGAACTCGGAAAGGTGTTTCAACTCGGCGACTCGGACCCGTTCGTCGCCGAAATACGTGCCGTTGGTGGATTCCAAATCGCGAAGGCGAATTACGTCGTCCTTGATTTCAATCGCGCAATGCCAGCGGGATATTTCCGGGTCGCCAATGATCACGTCCGAATCGGCCCGGCCCAGTACGACGCGCGGGGTGACCACTTGATGGACGACGCCGCGGCCAGGGCCGCCAATCACGGAAAGCGCAATCGTTTTTCCAACGGGCAGCCGCAGGTTCACGGCCTCAAGTCCGTTACCTGCGAGCCTGGGCGCGCCAGCGCTGCGGGCAAACTGCGGCAAGGGCGAGAGCACCTGAGTTGCATCCGGATTCGGGACCAGTTCGACCAGGGTAACCTTCGCGCATTTCGCACAGCGAAATTGCACACGGGCGTGCCCCACCACCCGCGCGTCCGGGAGGGAGTGATTCGCGCCACAATTCGAACAAGTCGCTTTCATCGGATCCTGCGATTCCTTATCCAGATTAGCATCTGCGTTTCACGTGGAACGAATTCGCCGTTTTCTGGTGTGACGTCAGCGGAAACTGTACCGACGGACAGGTCCAGCTTAGATTCGAAGCGACTCAATTTGGGGGCGGAGGCCGCCGCTTCAGTTTGGGTGAGCCATCGTGCGAATCCGGTTCTATTTCGGGTGGCCGTGGATTGTTTTTGAACTTTTGCTGCGCGGCATAAACGGCGGGTCCGTTGAGATAAACCGGTTGATCGAGGACTACCGAGAAGAACATCCCTGGTTCGATGTACACATCGTCACCGCGATGCGCCATCTTGATCAGCACGGCCGTGCCTGCTCCCGTGCCCGCGCCAATCGCGGCGCCCTTAGCTCCGCCAATCGCCGCGCCAAGTATCGCGCCTCCCACCGAACCAACCATCACGCTGTACAGGTCGGTGGGATGCCGCTTGTCCGCGACCGTTCGGCTCTGTCCTCTCCTCTCGGCTGAATCCACATTGGCTTTGAGATCTGCTTCGCCATCCGGATCCAGACGAATGCGATCGACCGCGACTCGAAGCACGCCGTTTTTACCGAACGAAGCGGGTTTCTTAACTTCAGCGACGTGGCCAAAAATCTCGGTGCGAGGCGGAAGTTCCAGTCCATCGCCGACCTGAATCGAATAGGTTGTGCGGAAGGTTACGATTTCACCTTGCTTGGAAATGCGGGTTGAAAGCGGCGTGTCCAACGAGACTCGAATCGGCCGGTCCATTGGAATCGCAACTTGGGCCGGCAATTCTGGCATCGGAGGCTCTGGTTTCGGCCACCCAAGCGGCGTATCGGTGGCTTCCATGAAAACCGAATCGGGGGACTGGTTGACTGTGGGTGGCGAATCCTTTGCTTCGTCTTGCGCGGACGGATCTGTGGGCTGCGGCTGCAGATGTAACGGCCCTTGTACTTGGGCGCTAACAGTGCCAGGAATCGAAAGCAGAGAGGTCAAGCACAGGCAAACGGGAAGGAACGCATTTCGCAACGAGTGCGACGGATGGCAAGATAAATTGCACGCAACAACGGTTCCGCGCGCGGCGCACGCCTGACAATTAGTAATTAAGCGCGAATCGCGACGGAAGGTTGTTTTTCGATGTTCTTGCATTTGCGCTTTCGGCAACACTCAACCCGCTCATTATAGCCGACGGGATAACGCGCAGGCGCTGGGGCGTTGTGCCTGTGCGCTTCCGTTAGTAACGAACGAGTAGTGACTGACGCTTCCAGAGGCGTGAATGTGAGAATCGGTTTTCGTAGCGCCGGCATCTTGCCGGCGGTTTTTTGCTGACTCACGAAACTCAAAACCCGCCGGCGAGACGGCGCTACCAAGTGCCGAAGCGTGTTGAATATTATGGCCGCTGCATAGATGATAGTCGGAGCGCGGCTCGCGGAGGAATGAATTGAAGCTCAAAGAGTTGCCGTACTTTCTCGGTCTGCAACCGGGACCGAAATCGCATGGGTTTGAAATAAGGAATTTCAACCTCCCGACAGACGGCGCCGTCGAGTACGCCCAATGGCTGCATCCTCACGAAACGAAGAAGGAGATTACGCAGTCCTCCGTGGATGCGGTGCGTAAATTCCTGTCCGCCGGCGACGTGGCAATCGATATCGGCGCGCATACCGGAGACTCCACCATTCCGATCGCTCTGGCCGCCGGAAAGCAGGGATGTGTCCTGGCGCTGGAGCCCAACCGTTACGTTTTTTCAGTGCTGAAGAAAAACGCCGAATTAAATACGGAGAAGACAAACATTATTCCGCTCATGTTCGCGGCGACTCCCGAGGACGCGGAAATGGAATTTCAATATTCCGACTCCGGTTATTGCAATGGCGGCCGCTTCGAGGGGATGAGCAAGTGGCTGCACGGGCACGCGTTCAAGTTGAAGGTGCAGGGTAGGAATCTAAACTCATTCATCAAGACAAACTATCCCGAGCTTCTCCCCAGGATTCGATACATCAAGATGGACACCGAGGGGTACGAAGCCGCTGTAATTCATTCCTTGTCCGAAATGATTGCACAATACAAGCCGTTCCTGAAGGTTGAGGTCTATCGAAAGCTGGATGATCCGCAGCGCCGGGCGCTCTATCGCTCCATTGCCGAGCTAGGCTACACTATCCGCAAGATCGCCGATGACGCAAATTACTTCGGAGAAATCCTAAGCCCTGAGCGGATGAGCGATTGGCGTCACTTCGATGTATTCTGCGTGCCCATCTCTTAGCGGTTCGCGAGTGCTCTCCTGCATTGACAGCACCGTATCGCGCGCGGAATTGAACGGGCGGACCGCTTGCGGGAAGGCTCCTCCTACTGCACAAAGCCCACGTTGGGCACGGGGTTAGGCTCCGGAACTTCGCGGATCGGTCCGAATTGCGCTTCGTAGCGGCTGATATTTTCCTTGAGCGCTCCCAAGATGCGCTTTGCGTGTCCCGGGCTCACAATCATGCTCGAAACCAGCTTCCCCTGCGGCACATTCGGAAATACGTAGATAAACTGCAGCGTAAATTCTTCCGCGTTGTGGTGAAACATCACCAGGTTGCTGAATTGTCCAACCAGTTCCTTTTCGTCCGCCTTGATCTGCACCTGCACTTGCTCGCCGCCGGCTTGAGCCATGTCTTCCTCCGAACTAGTTTCTACCATATTCCGCGGGGCCGAGGCACGCGCAATGCGCGCGATGTTTCCGGTCCTTAGGTAGAGCAGGCTCCAGCCTGTTTTCTTTTGATTTTTGCCGCCTCATCACAAAAGAAAAGCTGGCAATTCACTCCAAACGGCGACGCGCGGGAGTTTTTCGCATCGTGAATGCCATTCAGCAGATTTGCTCATACGTATCAAATCGCCCGCCTTCGATTGACTCATGAAAATGTTAATGCTAGTTTATATCGAGGCTTTATCGAAGTTAACTATGAGCGGCCCGCCGATTCCAGTCGTTTCGCCAGATCTTGTTCCCGGTGAACTTGTAGCGAGTCCGCCCAAAGAAGCCCTCCCTCGCTCGCTTCCCGAATCCCATCGCAGCATTCCGATCGTGCCGGGCGCATCTTTCATCCGGAAGATGCTCGCCTTCGCAGGGCCGGGCTATCTCATCGCTGTCGGCTACATGGATCCCGGCAATTGGGCGACGGATTTGGGCGGCGGTTCGCGATTTGGCTATACGTTGCTGAGCGCGGTTCTGATTTCAAGTCTGATGGCCATTTTTCTTCAGGCGCTCTCCGCGAAGCTGGGCATTGCCACGGGCCGCGATCTTGCGCAACTTTGCCGTGAGCACTACTCGCGCCGCACCGCCTTCGCCCTTTGGGTGATTTGTGAGATTGCGATCGCGGCTTGCGATCTTGCGGAAGTTCTGGGATCGGCGATCGCGCTGAAATTGCTGTTTGGATTGCCGCTCCTGGCCGGCGTTCTGCTGACAGGGTTGGACGTCTTGCTTGTGCTGGCGCTTCAGGGCCGCGGATTCCGCGTGCTCGAGACGCTGGTGATTACGCTGATCATGACGATTGCGGGTTGTTTCGCTTACGAAATCTTTTTCGCCCGGCCGCTGTGGATCGAAGCGGCGCGCGGCTTTCTGCCGGTCGCCGAGATTCTGCGGAATCGTGAGATGCTTTACCTGGCGATCGGCATACTTGGCGCCACCGTGATGCCCCACAATCTGTATCTTCATTCCAGCATTGTGCAAACCAGAGCCTTCGCCGAAAATACGGCGGGAAAACGCGAAGCAATCCGTTTCGCGACGCTGGATTCCACTCTCGCTCTCGGCTTTTCGCTTTTTATCAACGCGGCGATCCTGGTCCTGGGCGCGGCGGCGTTTCATCAGCGCGGCATGACCACCGTGGCGGACATCAGCCAGGCGTATCAGCTATTGACGCCCGTCCTGGGAGCAAGCTTGGCAAGCGTTCTTTTTGCCGCCGCCTTGTTATGCTCCGGTCAGAATTCCACCCTGACCGGAACGCTGGCGGGTCAGATTGTGATGGAGGGGTTCCTGCATCTGCGGCTCCGGCCGTGGCTGCGCCGCTTGATCACGCGGTCGCTGGCGATCGTCCCGGCCGCGATCGTGATTGGGGTGATGGGGGAAGGGCACGTTACCGCGCTGCTGATTTTGAGTCAGGTGGTTTTGAGTTTCCAATTGCCGTTTGCCGTGGTGCCTCTGATTCAATTTACGGGCGACCGCAAGAAGATGGGGGAATTTGTGAATGGGCGCCTGACTGCCATCTTCGGGTGGGCCCTGGCTGCTGCCATCGTCGTATTAAATGCAGCTCTACTGTGGCTCACATTCGGCGGAAAGATTTGACCGGCGGCATCGTCTTGCGTTGAGTTTGCAGGGACCGAATTGCAAGTGTAAAATGAGTTTAGCCTGTGGTAGATTTTAGCGCCTCGTAAAAATTCTAAATAAATGGAGCCATCGGAATGACTGGATGGAACAACAAAACCTCTCTGTGGTTGGGCCGCGTGTTGGGAACTTGCACGGTCTTCGCATTCTTCGCTTTCGCCGGGGGACGAGTGGTAGCGCAGGACGCTGCCAAGCCTTGGGTTGCGCCCGATGATGCGCGGAAGGTCAAGAACCCGGTCCCTGCTACACCGGATAATCTGGCTGCAGGGGAAGCGCTTTTCCACGATAATTGCGAGCTTTGCCACGGCCCGAAGGGTCTGGGCGACGGTCCCGGAGCGGCTGCCATTAAGGTAAAACCGGCAAACTTTACCGATGCAAAACTGATGGCCCTGGAAACCGATGGCTCGCTGTTTTGGAAGATGTCGAATGGCCGCGGGCCCATGCCGATCTGGAAGGATACACTGACTGAGACCGAACGCTGGCAACTTGTGAATTACATTCGCAAGCTTGGCAAGGACGCCGCGAAGAAGTAATAAGAAAGCGATGGGGCGCGGCGTGACGCGGGAGATCGTTCAGACGTTGCCGCGCCCCGATTTTTCCTCTTAGTTCACTCCTGCAAGTGCCTGGGCAACCTCGTTTATATCGGGCATGACGGGGATGTCATAGTTCTTGAACCAGGCAATCTTTCCCGCCTTGTCGATGATGGCGATGGCCCTTCCGGTGATGCCTTTTTCTGGCAGGTACACTCCAAATTTGTCGGCGACGGCGCCTTTCGGGTGGAAATCGGCAAGCAGCGGATACGTAATCCCCATTTTTTCGGCGAATGCTTTGTGCGCCCAGGCGCTATCCACGCTCAGCCCAAGCACTTGCGCATCGAGCTTTTCAAATTGCTTCAAATCGTTGACGAAACAGGCGTGCTCATTGGTGCAAACGGGGCTGAAATCGAGCGGATAAAAAATCAGGACCACGTTGCGCTTTCCCGCGAAATCCGCGAGCTTCACTTCTTTTTGCGTTTGATCCTTGAGAGCGAAGTCTGGAGCAGGTTGTCCTACAGCAATTGGCATGAAGCCTCCTCAGTTTAAGAATAATGGGTATCGAGTCGCGCTGGCCTCGAACCATTCGCACGTCGCGCGACACACATCGCGCCACTACCCGGCGACACCGAACGCCACACCCCGCTCGTTGTCATTCCGGGCGAAGCGAGGAATCTCTCCGTGCCTTTGCATCGTGACGAAAGCCCTCGGAGATATTCCTCGCTTCGCTCGGAATGACAACGTGGAGGTGCACCGCCAACCCGCCAGGCCGAGCAAGCCAACGCGAGCCATTTATCATAGCGGATTTCGTCGAGCGGCGTCCTGCAATCTGCTAACATCGGCGATAAAGGGGGCATGAATGGAACGTCTTACCCTGGAGCAGGCTTATCCTGGAATTTCATTTCGTCCGCGCTCTCTAAGATTGTGGGCTCGGATCATGCATTGGCCTGCCGAATGTATTCACTTGGAGAGTGGACACGACTGGATGGCCACGTTCATTCCCGACACTCTGTATCTGCGCGGCAAACCTGCCCCGCGCCGCGATCTGGTGCGCCCCGAAGTCTCGGTCTGCCTCGATTGCCTGACCGGACTGCTCGAGCCCGAGTTGGTGGCGCACCACGGATGCGTGGTTGCCTTCGAGCCGGATGGCGAAAGCTTCACGCAGTATTTCTTCGTGGGCTGCGATGATTTTTCGGCCGCGGGCCTGCAACCGGAAGTGGCCGCCGCGATTGAAAAGCGCGCGAGAGATGTTGGCGGCGAATGCTCCGATTGCGGCGCCCCGGCGACATGGCTCTGGTTCTCACGGCGCGAAGTTTCCAGCCTGGATCAGGTCGAACGCATCGAGGAGTCTCCCGGAGCGCTGTATTGTGCGAAGCACGGAGCCGCAAAGTTATGCCAGTCCCTCGGCATAATCGGCGAAGCGAATTTGTTTTATGTGAACGCGCCATACGGAGAGTACGGCGCATACGTGTGGATTTGAGCCATGAGCCTGAAGCAAATCGTCGAAAAATATCTGGTAATCGCGGGCGGGTTCACGTTTCTAGCGTCGCTGACGGATTTTGGACTGGAAAAAAGTGAAGCCGAGCGAATTTTCGGCGTGCTCGACGAGGACTACCACATCAGCCGCTATCTGCATTTTACCCAGGTTTCCGGACCCGCCTACTGCATCAACGGTTTCGAGCAGACTCACATTTCAATGGATGAGGAAATTCAAGCGGATTTGTAGGTCGAAGCTCTTGAGTAGAACGGGCTTCAGCCTGTTTGGTTTTGATCTTGGTTTCGACTTTGGTTTGAAATTTGCAATTTGAGATTTGCAGATTCAAAGGCACAAAGGCTGCAGCCCGCGATACTCAAGTCGCTCGAAGGGTTACGAGTGGCGGCGGTAGAGCCAGTAACCCAGACCGCCGACCAGCAACATCGGGAGCGCGCTCATAACGATCGTCATTCCTAGATAGATGCCGGCTGTTTTAGGATCGCCCGCCATGCAGGACGAGCACGCCCATCCTGACGCGGGAATCAGGGATACAATCCCGGCGGCGAGGACGAGTCGGCGAGCGGACTTGGCCATGTGTGACATTGCAGAAGGGTCGATCCTCACAAATACACGCGCAAGTAAATGATCGGCCATAGGATAACCACAAAATACCAGAAGGCTTGCGTGGCGGCAAACGTCGAGGATGCCAGGGTACCTCGCCGCATCCCCGCGTAAACCCAAACCAAAGCAACGATCGCGGCCACAGCGTGCAGGGCGTGCGCGCCCACGATCAGATAGAAAAACGCCCCGTGGTTGCTGGACGTCATCGTCAAGCCTTCGCGCAGCAGCGCAACCCATTCCACGCCTTGCAGCAGCACGAAGGCGGCGCCCGCAGCGATCGCTCCCGCCACGTACCGCAGGGCGCTTTCGCGCTCCGTGTTAATGCGCCTGTTGCCGATCCATAGCAACAGGCCGCTCATGAGCAATATGGCCGTATTGACCGCCGTTCGCTCCACGGGCAAGCGCGGCTGGCCCGGTGGCGGCCATATTCCACCCATTGCAGTGGATCGAGCGATTGTATGCGCGCTCATTAATGCCGCGAAGAACATGACCTCAGCAGCGATAAAAATCAGCATGCCTAACACGGAATTAGGAAGGCGCTTCTCGCCGCTCACGGTTCGCGAGGAAATGCTCGTTTCGATTGTGGTTGTCGGGCTACTCATGTTTTGCCGGCGCGTTCTTCATTCCCGATTCGACTGCCTGTTTCGCCGCGTTATTGTCCCAATGCAAGCCGCTATGCCTCATCACGTCGGGCGATACAGCGGCAAAAAGGATCACCATGAATGCGAGGCAAACGATCAACAGGTAGGGAACCCAGCGTTTCTCGACATTGATGTGCATGAAATTCTTTGCCACCAGATAGGCCTTGACCAGCGCCACACCAAATGCGGCGGCGAGAACCACTCCGCGGATGCTGGACATCGAGCCCAGAACGCTCACGATCAGCAGCGCGACAAGGATGGCCCAGATCTTGACGTAATTCGGATGGTGAACGTGGGATTCGATTGTCGCGTGCTCCATGGCCGGTTCGCTCAAGATTATCCTTCTTCCTTACCGGGCGATGTACAGAAGCGGAAATAAAAAGATCCAAACAATGTCGACGAAGTGCCAGTACAGTCCGATACATTCCACGCGCTGCAATTCCTGATTCTTTGCCGCATCCGCTGCAACGATGAGCATGATAATCATTCCGGCCAGCACGTGCAGCCCGTGCAACCCGGCGAGAGTGTAGTAATACGACCAAAATCCACCGGAAGAAAGCACAAAGCCTTCATGAATATCCGTGGTCCATTCAAATGCCTTGACGGAAAGGAAAATCAATCCGCCGAGGGACGTGAGGCGCAGCAGCTTCGCCGCCCGCGGACCATCGTGCGCGTCGGCAGCTTTGTGCGCCAAGACAGCGCACAAGCTCGAAGTCAGCAGCACAAAGGTGTTAAACGCCCCGGCCCAGGTATTCGTATGCGCCGCTTCCGATGCCCATTCCGGATGGCCCAGCCGGTGCATGATGTAGATGACGAGTAAGCCCCCGAAGATCACGATTTCGGAGGCGATCACCCACCACGTAATCAGCCGCGCGGAGGGGATTCCCGTCGCGTGGCGCGTATTCGCAATTGGTTTGACGGCTGTGCTCATTCGATTCGCGTTCTCCGGGAAGCCTAGTTTGGAGCGTCCTGCGGCCAATAATCCGTGTCGCGCCCTGGCAGCCCATATTCATAGGCGCCTCGATACACTGTCGGCAATTCGGCGAAGTTTCCATGTGGCGGCGGAGAAGGGACTGTCCACTCGAGGGTGGTGGACCTCCAGGGATTCCCTTCGGCCCGTTCGCCATGGCGCAGGCTCCAGAAGAAATTGATCAGAAAAAATACCTGAAACGACAGCATGACGAGAAGCGCGACGGTGGATGTCGTGCGCAAATGCCGAAGCGCCGGACTCATCTGCTCCTGAAACTGCGAATAACTGTAGACGCGACGCTGGTCGCCCGCCGCGCCCGTTATGAACAGCGGAATGAAGATCACGTTAAACGCGATCACCGTGCCCCAGAAATGAATCTTCCCCAAGGTCTCATTCAGCATGCGACCGAACATTTTGGGATACCAGAACGTAAGGCCTGCGAACACCGAAATGATCGCGATGGGAACGAACGTGTAATGGAAATGCGCAATCACGAAGTACGTGTCATGCAGATAAATATCCGTGCCCGAAGCTCCCAGGAAAATGCCCGTAACGCCACCGATTAGAAACTCAGCGATAAACGCCAGTGCCCACAACATCGGCGTCTTCAAGCGAATCGAGCCGCCATACAGCGTCGCGATGTACAGGAAGACCATCTCGGCGATGGGAATTGAAATAAGCAATGTGGTGACCGAGAAAATATTCGCCATCCGGGGATCGATTCCCGCAACAAACTGGTGATGCGCCCACACGACGAAGCTCAACACGCCCGTTGCCCACGCCGTGTACAGCATCGTTTTATATCCGAACAGTTTCTTGCGTGCGAAAACAGCAAGGATCTCAGCCACAATCCCCATGGCCGGTAGAAGCACAACATACACTTCCGGATGGCCGAAAAACCAGAAGAGGTGCTCCCAAAGAAGTGGATCGCCGCCGCGGTTCGGATCGTAAAAGCCGGTGGCCATCGTCTGGTCGAATAACAACATTACAGCACCGGCGATCAACGGTCCCGCAGAGGCCATGAAAATAATGCTGGCCAGCACGATCATCCAGACGACCATTGGGATGTCGTACATTTTCATTCCCGGCGCGCGGCTATTCATGGTCGTCACGGTAAAGTTGATGCCACCGAGCAAAAACGCCACAAATTCCAAGGCCACCGCGACCAGCCAAAGCGAGGCGCCGATCGGAGTCATGTTAAACGCGCCCTTCGCGGAAAGCGGGGGATAGGAAGTCCAGGCGCCTCCGAAAGGGCCGCCGGTCACGAAAAATGACGCAAGGAGCACGAGGGCGCTCAGCAGAAAAATCTGATACGACAGGCGATTGATGCGCGGAAACGCCATGTCGTCGGCCCCAATCATCAGTGGGATCAGGAAATTGCCGAACGCGGCGATCAGGATGGGCATCGCCACCCAGAAGATCATGATGCTGCCATGCATAGTAACCAGCGCATTGTATTTTCCCGGCGTGACCAAGCCGAACCCGGGAACGTGCTGGTTTGGAAACCCCAACTGCATGCGAAAGACATACGCCAGGAAGCCGCCAAGCAACGCCATGGCCATGCCCGTGAACAAATACTGCATGGCGATGACCTTGTGATCGGTGGACCAGAAATATTTCTGAAACACTCCCGGCTCGGCATGATGAACTTGGGTGCTCACCTCCGCACCTCCGCCACGGTTGAGCTGTCAGATGGGGCAACGGGAACGGTCTGTTGTTGCGCTGAGGCAGGATTCGCTTCGCGTATCATCCATGCAGCGTGGTCTTGCGGTGTTTCAACTATCACGCGGCCCGCCATCAAGCCGTGTCCAATCCCACACATCTGCGTGCATTGAATATCGTAGGTTCCGACGCGGTTCGGGCGAAACCAGCCGGTAATCGTTCGGCCGGGCAGGGCGTCCTGCTTAAGGCGGAAGGAAGGAACGGCAAAGCTGTGTATCACGTCGCGGGACATCAGCTCGAAACGGTACGTCGTATTTACCGTCACGTGCAACTCACCGACTGTGCGAATATCATCCGCGGTGTCAAGGATTCCGTCGGGACCCGGCTGCTGAAAACTCCAGGCCCATTGTTGGCCGAACACGCGCACCGTTTGATCGACTGGGGGCACGAATTGCTTGATGTTGTACCAAACCATGATTGCCGGGACGAGAATCACGATGTCGCAGAGGATCACCAGGAAGTGAGGAATCGTAATCCACTTCACCAGATGCTTCTCATCTCCGGTGATGTGCTGGGTCGGACGGCCGTCCTTCTCCCGAAACGTGAAGATCAGCCAGAACAGCACGCACTCCGCGACGATCAGCCAAAATCCAACCAGCGCCGCAATCAACAGGAACAGGTGATCGATGCTATGGGCGTATGTCGAGGCGGCTGTCAGGTACCGCTGCAGCATAAAGTCTCCAACGTTCTCCAGCTATCGGATCAGAATAGCTACTCCAACAACGAAACCGGTGAGGAGTAGCATGATCGTCCAGAAAACTGTCTTTGCCACTTGGTCCGGCGATGCGTCCGTGTGCTCCATCGGGTTTTCGTCTCCAGAAGTTCGCGGCTATGGTTTGAGCGTTTCCACGTACGCAACCACATTCCGGACGGCGTCTTCATCGGCCAGCGTGCCCGCCATCGGCCGCATCAACCTGCCTTCCCGGTCCTTCGGGTTTGTGCCGCGAACCCCACTTTTGAATTTCCGGAGTTGCGTAGCCAGATACCAATCGTCGGTGCCGGCGATGCGCGGTGCCTGGAGAGCCAGATTTCCCGCCCCGTTGTCGCCGTGGCATGAGCTGCACGTTGCAAACAGAGCCTCGCCCGCTTTGGCATCTCCCGGGAGCGATGAGGCATGCCGGACCGGAGGTAATGTGCTCACATAATGAGCCACCAGCTTGACGTTTTCGTCCGTCATCAGGCTAATGGCCATGGGCCTCATCCGCATGCCCTCCATGTCATTAAATTGCAGGCCCCGAGTCCCGGCCCGGAATTTTTCGAGCTGCTTCTCGACGTACCAATCATTCAATCCGGCAATATTCGGGGCGCCAACCGCCGGGTTACCCGATCCATCCGGTCCGTGACACGGCTCACACGTTTCGAATAGCTCTTTCCCTCGAGTTGCGGCGTCCGTCGAGCCCATCTGGCACCCGGAGAGAGACAGTCCGCAAATCAAAAGCAGGAAGGCCCATATCGCGATTCGGCCGCGAATTAATTTTGGAATCAATGGCATACTCGGGTGCATACTCAGGAACAGCGAATCTTGACCGAGCGGATATTACCAGCGCTTAAAAACGAAGACAAGCTGAACTTAAACTTTTGCACAAATTAAAAGCAGCGGGTTAACTTACCAAGTTTCAAAATGGGCTAAGGAAACCACGCACCATTGAAAAGCCGTAAGGGCGCGGCACTCCAATCCTCATCCTCAGAGAGGGGTGAGTTGCCCAAATCCATTGCCTGCCTCGGCCTACTTGGGTACAACGGCGACGCGCTGGAGCCGCTCGCCGAGTCGATTGTGCTCATCGCGAATCTCGTCGGGCAAGCGATCGCCGAATTCCTTGAAGAATTCACCGACATTCGCATGTTCATTGGTCCAGTCGGCGGGGTCAACACGCAGAAGCTCGTCCATCGTTGCGCGAGATACGTCGAGCCCGTCCAAAGTCAACGAATTAGGCGTGGGGACGTAGCCGATCGGGGATTCCGTCGCTGTGCCCTTTCCTTCGATCCGTTCCAGAATCCATTTCAGCACGCGAACATTTTCGCCGTACCCCGGCCAGAGGAACTTCCCGTCGGCGCCTTTGCGGAACCAGTTCACGTGAAAAACTTTCGGGGGATGGGGTATGCGCGTTCCCATGTCGAGCCAGTGCCCGAAATAATCCGCCATGTTGTATCCGCAGAAGGGAAGCATGGCCATCGGGTCGCGACGCGTGACGCCGACCGCGCCAGTAGCGGCTGCGGTCGTTTCCGAAGCCATTGTCGCTGCAACATATACGCCATGCCGCCAGCTTGTCGCTTCGTACACCAGCGGAGCCAGGCGAGCGCGGCGGCCGCCAAAAATAAACGCGGAAATCGGCACGCCACCCGGATCTTCCCAGCGCGGGGAAATCGAAGCCGCCTGTTGCGCCGGAACCGTGTATCGCGAATTCGGCTGTGCCGCGGGGCCATTCGATGGCCCCCACGAGCGTCCCTGCCAATCCACCATGTCTACTGGAGGATTCTCGTTCATTCCCTCCCACCAGGGCTCTTTTTGCGACGTGAGGGCAGTATTCGTAAAGATTGTATTTTTTCGCAGTGCGCTCATTACGTGCGGATTCGTCTTTTCATTTGTTCCCGGCGCTACGCCGAAGAATCCGGCTTCGGGATTGATCGCGTGCAGGAAACCGTCCGAACCGACTTGCAGCCAGGCAATGTCATCGCCGACGGTCCAAACCCGGTAACCCTCATTTTCGAGCGTGGAGATCATCATGGCCAGATTGGTCTTCCCGCAGGCGCTCGGGAAAGCTGCTGCCATGTACGTCACTTTTCCAGATGGCGATTCCAGGCCCAGAATCAGCATATGCTCGGCCATCCAGCCTTGTTCGTGCGCCATCCAACTCGCGATCCGTAAGGCGAAACACTTTTTCCCCAGCAAAGCGTTGCCGCCATAGCCTGAACCGACACTCCATATCAATTTTTCTTCAGGGAAGTGCGCGATGTAGCGGCGATTGGGATCCAGGTCGCCTAGAGAGTGGAGACCCGGCACAAAATCCGACGAGCTGCCAAGACGGTCCAGTGCAACCTTGCCCATGCGAGACATGATGCGCATATTGGCCACGACGTAAGCGCTGTCGGTCAACTCGACTCCTACGCGGCTTTGCGGCGACGCGGCCGGTCCCATGATGTACGGGATCACATACATCGTGCGGCCCTTCATCGAACCCTCGAACAAGCTGCCTAAAGTTTTTTTCGCCTCGTCGGGCGCCAGCCAATTATTGGTCGGCCCAGCGTCTTCGCGGTTGCGGGAGCAAATGAAGGTGACTTTTTCCGTGCGCGCCACGTCGCTGGGATCGCTTCGATGCAGGTAGCAATTCGGGTACGTCTTGTCATTCAGGGGAACCGTGTGGCCTTCCCGAACCATTTGTTCCAGGGTTTTCGCCGCCTCTTGCTCCGAACCATCGCACCAAACAATATGTTGGGGACGCGTCATGCGCGCAACAGATTCCACCCACTGTTCCAGTGGCGTAGACATGAATCCTCCTCAGAAGGTCGCCTCGGCATGCCAGCGGGGGACTTAGGGCGAGAATATCCCTTCGCAACGCGTCAGGCAGCAAACAGGCACGAATCTAGAAAGTCTAAGACACGAGTGACACAAACGCAAGATAGCGGCGAACTCGATCGTGCTTCGAAACCAACGTTCCAGCGCGTCTGAATCGAGAGCGGTAAAGTAACGGACCGAATAATCCGATTAGCCAAGCGGTATTGTCCTTCGTTCGGCCATCGCCGCAACTAAAGCATACCTATAGACGCCCATGGATCGTAGTGATCCATATCACAAACGAACGTGAGGTTCGACACAGCCTAGCTCGCCGCCGGCATGGCATACATGACAACGCACGCTACTTTATTCGAAATAGTACTCAATATGGAGGATCGAATGTCAAAGATTACCCTCTGGAGGACCGGAATCGGTTCGACGGCCCTAGTCTCGCTAATTCTGCTCGCGGTTCCATTTTCGGCTTCGGCCCAGGCCGGAAAAGCCGAGGACGGCCAGAAGCTATTCGATCAAAACTGCTCTAAATGCCATGGGCCGGACGGAAGCGGGAATACCCCGATAGGCAAGGCCGTCGGAGCGAAAGACCTGCGATCTCCAGAGGCGCTGAAACTGACCGACGCCCAAATCTATACACAAATCGATCAGGGCAAAGGGAACATGCCTCCGTTCGGAGGCACCCTCAACAAAGCCCAGATCGACGACTTAATCGCGTATGTCCATGCCCTGGGCAAGAAGCAAGCGGGCGGCAAGAAATCATAGCGAGTCGCCCGGTTTGGCTGTGGCGCGATCGAAACTGATCATTGCGTAACGAAGCAGGCTCCGTAGCCAGTTCCAGTTGAGTGCCAGGACGCCACATATTTCGTGCTGGCAAGCATTCCCTGGATTGGCCCGATATACGTGTGCGACATCTTTAATTTTGGTCCCAGCACGATCCGCAGAGAGAGGAGAAAGAAACGATGAGAAATCAAAATTCGTACTTCCGTGGAACGATTGTATTTGGTGCATTCATAGCGCTGATTGTTATTGTGTTCCTCCGAGTGCCCAAAGCCGCCGCCGTCCCGAGCTATGCACGGCAGACTGGGTTCCCGTGCAAATCTTGTCATTTAACTCCGCCGGAATTGACCGCCCTTGGCCGGGCTTTCAAACTGAATGGCTATACCATCGCTGGAAAGCCCACGGTCACTTCGAAAGGCACGAACCGAGAAGGCGGGCTTAACATATTGGAGTCGTTCCCTCTGTCGGTGCTGTTCGATACCTCTTTCACGGCAACAAAATCTCCACAACCGGGCACACAGAACGGGAATTTCCAATTCCCCCAGGATGCTTCGCTATTTCTCGCCGGTGCGTGGTCAGAGCATGTTGGCAGCTTTGTGCAGGTGACCTATGAGAGCCAGAACGATCATTTTTCCTGGGACAACACCGACATCCGTTACTCTAACTCCACAAAAATTTTCAAAAAGGACTTCGTGTACGGAATCACGCTGAACAACAATCCCACTGTAGAGGATCTTTGGAACAGTACTCCTGCCTGGGGCTTTCCCTTTATCACCAGTAGTTCAGCGCCGTCGCCTTCCGCAGCGGCAATCATTAACGGGAAGCTGGCGCAAGACGTTGCAGGAATCGGTGGATACGGCATGTGGAACAACCACCTGTACGTGGCGAGCACGATTTACCGTTCGGAGCATATCGGAGGACCGCAGCCAAATACGGGGACAAACTTCGCGTATAACATCCGCGGAGTTGCGCCTTATTGGCGCGTCGCCTTGCAGCAAACCTCGAAAAATAATAACTTGGAAATTGGCACCTATGGGATACACCTCAAGTCGTCTCCCGAGGGTATTACAGGTTTCGGAGGTGTCTTCGATGGCTTCACCGATTGGGCTGCCGATTTCCAATACGACCGGACGATTCCGCGGTTCGGAGGCGACGTTCTATCGTTCCGCGGCACCTATATCCGCGAAAATTCATCGCTCGGCGCGACCTTCGCGGATGATGGAGCTTTGCTGGTCCGCCATCATCTCAACACGGTGCAGGCGAACGCGGAATATCACTTTGGTGATCGCGTATCGGGCACTATAGGTTTCTTCAATATCGACGGAACGCCCGATCCCTCACTATTCCCCGCAATGTCGGTGGCAGGCAGCGCCAACGGCGATCCGAGGAGCAATGGCTACATCGCTAATGTATCGTGGTGGCCGATTCAGAATATCGGCCTCACATTTCAATACACGGGATACATGCGCTTCAATGGGGCCCAAACAAACTATGATGGATTCGGCCGGACGGCTGGAGCAAACAACACCGCTTACTTGGTCGCCCGGTTCGTTTTTTGAAATCACAAGGCCAATCACAAGGCGAGGGTCTGAAGGCGCCTTAGCTGTGGCTTGAGGATACACCGGCGGTGTGGGTTCGATAGGTTACAAATCGAGCCCTGCCGCCGGTTCATTTTGTTCGGAGCGGCGCAGCGGCGCCATTGACGGCGGATCACAAGTTTGTTGGTTAGTGGCGGGAAAGATCTCCCGCGAATCCTCACAACTCGGTGATGGTGGTTTGGCCCGGTCCACGGAAAGAAGTCCCTGGATCGCGTTTGACCTCCAGCGCAGCGCGAATTTTCGGCAGCGCCGCTCGCGCGGCGGCTTCGCCCGCAGCGATCAATTCCGAGGTCTTGTCGAAATCGTCCCACAGGAAATCCTTCACATTCGGGTCAACAATGATATCGGCCGCTCGCCGCCACTCCAGGTCCGCGTGTCGCTGCAAAATGGCGAACGAAAGGCCGATTACATCCACGATGCTTTCCGGTTTCCGGTTATTGGCGGCTTCGAGGAATACGGCGATGACCACGTCGGCGCCCATACTGCGTACCGCGTCCACTGGCACGGGCGCGGCCAGAAATCCATCGACAAGCATTCGGCCATCGATTTCCACCGGGACAAACATTCCAGGATATGCACAAGAAGCACGGAGCGCTGGCCCCAACGGACCGCTATTGAAGTAGACGGGTTCGCCTGTGCCGAGGTCAGTTGCCGCTATGACCAGCGGAATTCGCAGGTCCTCGAATGTGCTGACGCCGAGATATTTGCGTGGGTAATGTTCGAGTCTTTGGTTCGATGCGAGGCCCATCCAGGAAAGCTTCCAGTTCCCGAAATCCTTGAATCGAGTGGCTTGCGCCTGCGCAACGATTTCGTGGATCGCGTGGCCGCTCGCGTACGCAATGGCCAGCATCGCTCCCGCGCTGGTCCCTCCCAGACAATCCACTGGGATTTTTTCTTCTTCCAGGACGCGTAATACTCCGAGGTGCGCGATTCCTCGCGCGAAACCCCCTCCCAGCGCGATTCCGAGGCGAGGACGTCTCACGGGCTCGGCTGGTGGCTCGGCGTACGCGAATTCCCGCACCTGTTCGACGGCGTTCTTGAGCCAGTGCACAACCTTTTTCTTGCTGCGTTTTTTCATCTGCGGTATTAGACAACATTAACTGCAAAACGGATGTTTGGTCTTTCTCGTTGACCCCTGATTGTCGCTTCTGTAACCTGCACAGGCGCGCGGTGTCAAGACGGTGGAAGTCCAGGTAGCGTTCTGATCTGGACGCTAGTCGCCCGTCGCGGTTATTGTAGCGGAGCGCATGTCTCGGAGGTCGGGGGCTTCAGCCCCGGCGAAGCGTGTCGTCCAATCGGGGGTTTTAACCCCTGAAGCTTCAGGGGCTAAAGCCCACGACAAATGTAACTAGAACGTCCGAGCTAAAGCTCGGACCTCCTAGAGACTTGACCTGGACCTGAACTTCCAAATTTGAACATTACTTGAAACTGCGACGCTACTCACGACTAGAATTAGGATGACGATCCAGCCGAAAGGGCGGAGCCAGTTCTTTGCTGGTTGCCGCATAACGACCGAACAATGAGACGAGCCATCGAAAAAGTCGTGGTCCTGGGCGCTGGAACCATGGGCGCCCGCATCGCCGCGCATGTGGCCAATGCCGGTGTCTGGTGCGCCCTGCTCGATATCATTCCGCCCGAGCCCAACGCCGACGAAAAGAAGCGCGGCCTCACACTTGCCAGCCCTGACGTCCGCAACCGGATTGTGCGCTCCGGGCTTGCCGCCGCCGCAAAATCCAAGCCGGCTGCGTTTTTTACACGCGGCCTGGAGAAGCGCATTATTACAGGCAATTTTGACGACGATCTGAAATTGTGCGCCGAGGCGGATTGGATCGTGGAAGTCGTCGCTGAAAATCTGGAGATCAAACGCGCGTTGCTGGCGCGCGTCGCGCAATTTCGCAAACCCGGAACGATTGTCACCACGAACACCTCCGGCCTGCCCGTCCATAGCATTTCCGAAGGCTTGCCCGACGAATGGCAGCAGCACTGGGCTGGGACGCATTTCTTTAACCCGCCGCGTTACTTGAAATTAGTCGAAATTATTCCTGGGCCGGCGACGCGTTCCGAAACGATCGAGTCGCTCATCAAATTTTGCGACCACAAGCTTGGCAAGGGCGTCGTGATCGCCAAGGATACGCCGAACTTCATCGCCAATCGAATCGGGACCTATTCAATGTTGAACGCGATACGCCTGATGGGCGATCTTGGGATGACATTCGAGGAAGTGGACGCCTGCACCGGTCCAGCTTTGGGCTGGCCGAAATCCGCAACGTTTCGTCTGGCGGATATTGTCGGCATTGACGTGCTTCTTCATGTCATCCGAAACATCCACGACAACATTCCCAACGACGAGTCGCGCGAGCTGTACCGCGTGCCTGCGCTCATCGAGGAATTGGCGCGCCGGGGAGCGCTCGGCGACAAGACCGGCCGCGGCTTCTACCAGCGCGTGAAAAAATCCGGCGGCGAATCCGAAATCCTCACTCTCGATCCCGCGACCATGGAATATCGCCCGCAGCAAAAAGCGCGGTTTGCTTCCATCGAGGCGGGCAAAGCCATCGAAGACACGCGCGAACGGCTGCGCATGCTTACGGACCCGGCTCTGAGCGGAAACGAAGGCGACAACGGGCAGAAATTTATCTGGGGGCTGCTCTCGGAAATGTGCCTGTACGCCGCGCGCCGTGTGCCTGAAATCTCCGATTCCATTGTCGACGTGGATCGTGCGATGCGTTGGGGCTTTGGATGGGAGTTGGGTCCGTTCGAAACCTGGGACGCCATCGGCGTCGAGCTCATGGCCAAGAAACTCGAAACAGAAGGAAAGGCACTGCCGCCGGTTGTCACACACCTTCTATCCTCGGGGAAGAAATCGTTCTACCAATCAGTTCAGGGCGAGACGTCTTACTTCGATATCGCGGGCGATTCCTACAAGCCCGCGCCGCAGCCGGCGGGCATCCTGATATTGAAATCGCTCAAGGACCGCGGCAAGGAAATCGAAAAAAACTCCGGGGCGAGCCTGATCGACCTGGGCGACGGCGTGGTCTGCTGTGAACTCCATTCGAAAATGAACGCCATTGGCGGCGACCTGATCGCCATGATCCACAAGGGTCTGGCGCGCCTACGCAGCGAGTTCGACGCCATGGTCATCGCCAACCAGGGCGTGAATTTTTCCGCCGGCGCGAACCTGATGCTCATTCTGATGACTGCTCAGGAACAGGAGTGGGACGACTTGCATCTGGCGGTGCGGCAATTTCAAAACGCCACGATGGCCATTAAGCATGCGCCAAAACCGGTGGTCGTTGCGGCTCAGGGGCTTGCGCTGGGCGGCGGCTGCGAAATCATACTGCACGGCACGCGCATTCACGCCGCCGCGGAAGCCTACATCGGCCTGGTGGAAGTGGGCGTCGGCTTGATTCCCGGCGGTGGCGGCATCAAAGAAATGCTGATTCGCGCCAACGAGCGCTCCGAAGGCGAGGAAACTCTGGACCTGTTCCACGCCCTGAAGCCCGTATTCGAAAACATCGCCATGGCGAAAGTTTCCACCAGCGGAGAAGAAGCGCGCGAGCTCGGCTATCTGCGTCGCGCCGATCTGGTGGCGATGAATCTGGACCGTCTGGTCGCGGACGCCAAGGAAACCGCGCTGGGCCTGGTGCGCAGCGGATGGCGGCAGACATCGCCCGCGCCCACCGAGCCATCGATCCGCGTCCTTGGAGAAGAGTTCAGCGCCGCCGCGAAGCTCGCTGTTTACATGATGCTCCGCGGGGAATATATATCGGAATACGATGCATTGGTAGCGCGGAAGCTGGGCCACGTGCTGGCGGGAGGCGCGCTCACGTCGGCGCAACTCGTCAGCGAACAATATATTCTAGACCTTGAACGCGAAGCCTTCGTTTCCCTCTGCGGCGAACGCAAAACGCAAGAGCGAATTGCGCATACCCTCAAGACAGGCAAGCCGCTGCGGAATTAATTTGTCGGTACCGCGAAGCCCTGCATGCAGACCACCGTACGATCGGAGTCCTCGATCCTTTGGTGCACGAAGCCGAGGTTGGCCGTGCACAGGACATCGCCCTTCAGCACGAGGCTCGTATTGTTGTCCAGCGGCGCGTTCATCTTGTTGGCGATCAGGATTCGCTGGGAACCGTCGGGCGAAATGACCCAGATTTCGTTACGCAAAATTTCCGAGACATAGATGTTGCCCTTTGCGTCCAGTTCGACGCCATCGTATATCGAGGACCCCCCAGGCTTCAGTTGCTGGGGTTCACCGGCCGTTCCGTCCTTCTCGATCGGGATTCTTAGCACCATCGGATCGCCATCGGTGACGGCATATATATTTTCCCCCTGTTTATCGAGCACGATATCGTTGACCCCGAGCGGGTATCCGGAAAACGGCCGGGGCGACCAGTTGAGCAGTTGGTGAGCCGACCACAGATCAACTTTCTTGCCATCCGGCGAGATCTTCCAGATTCCCGAGTAGGTGAGGTCGCTCATGTACACGTTGCCTTCCGAATCGATGGCCAGGTCGTTCGGAAAGCAAAAAGGCCAGCCGTCTGCTTTCGTCGCCAGGGCGGTTACCTTTCGCGTTTTGGCATCGATCTTGTAGACGCCAGTGCGCGTCACGGTCGCATCCCGGCACGACGGATGAAATGGATTCACCAAATCAGTGGCGTCATATTTCGACTGGCCTTTGTAAGCGACGTAAATATTGTCAGCCTTATCGACATCGAGTCCGCGCACTGTTCCGGTTCCGCTCTCTTCTTTCGACGGCACCCAGGCGATGTGTTCGTAGCTGCCGTCATCCTTCACCATGACGACCTCGCCAGTATGAAAGAGTGCAGCGTAAATATTGCTCTTCGAATCGATTCCCAAACCCTCCGGCGTGTCGGGGAGCTTGGCCATGACCCAGGCCTTGAACTGGGCCGACGCAAGCGGCGGATTGACGAGAAGCCAAATCCAGCTAGCGAAGCAAAACAGAATTATTAGAAGTTTTTCTTGGTGCGGGACTAGCTTGAAAATTTTGCGCCGCATTCGGTCAGGCCAAGCCCGCCGGTCGATTCTGTCCTTGTGTGGCTTCAATCTGCTCTTGCACGCAGCGCCTGAACTCCTTCGGTTTCGCAATGTAGTCGAAGGGTTCCGGCGTGCCGCCAGTTCCGCGGACGACCACGGAACCATAACCCAGAATTCGCCCGAGAAACGACTCGGTGATGACAATGCTCTCCACACGGGAAAGCAGTAATTCAATGGACCTGCGGGATAAGATTCCCGTCTTGATGAGGATGCGCCTGTTTGTGACAGCCATCTCCGTGGCGTTTCTCTTCAAGATCGCGAAAATCACGCTGACGATACCCATGAGAATCAGGATCCCGCCGAAAATCGCCCAGATTTTAGATTGCGAGTCCGGGTCGTCCCGCCCAATCACGGATTTGTACAAACAGAAAAGTCCGAGCAATCCGATTATCACACCAACGATCGCGTGAAAGAGGATTGTGATGGAGTGGAGGCGGGTCTTGAACAGAACCTGTTCGCCCGGGATGAGGTTGTTCTCAATGTATCCCATCTTGATTCACCCTAAGACTAAGAGTGCCTCAGCCTACTATGGGTCTGCCAACGTTCCAACACCTAGTTTGCGTGAGGGGCAAAAATGAGGACCGGTTCTGGCGCTGCCGTCGCTACCACGAAAACACCGGCGAGCAAGCCCGACAATTTCACGATATAATAGGCGGCTATGCTTTCGATAAACGACATCACTATGCGCTACGGCGCCCGGATTCTCTTCGAGGAAGTCACCTGTTCTTTCATGGAGGGCCGACGCTACGCCATTACCGGGCCCAACGGCGCCGGTAAAACCACGCTGATGAAGATCCTGGAAGGCGATATCGAACCGACCAAAGGTTCGGTGACGCGCCCCAAGAAAATGGGGATTTTGCGCCAGGATCAGTTTGCGTTTGACGAATTTCGAGTGATCGACACCGTGATCATGGGCAACCGCTCCTTGTGGAAGGCTTTGCAGGAGCGGGACAAGTTGTACGAAAAGCCCCACGACCAGCTCACCGACAAAGACGGCATGCGGCTCGGTGAGCTCGAAGGCATTGTCGGCGACGAAGGCGGCTACACAGCCGAAGCCGATGCCGCGATCCTGCTGGATGGGCTTGGCATTGAATCGAATTTGCACGAGCGCAAAATGAGCGAGTTGCAGGGCGGCCAAAAAGTTCGCGTCCTGCTGGCTCAGGCCTTGTTCGGGAATCCGGCGGCGCTCCTGCTCGACGAGCCCACCAACAATTTGGACCTCGATTCGGTGCATTGGCTCCAGGATT
>JBEKCU010000006.1:0-40476 GCA_050014735.1 Candidatus Acidiferrales bacterium
GCAAAGCGATCCTGCGTTGAAGAAGGCTGTGCTGGCGCTCAAGCCGGGTCAGACCAGCGGAGTCATCGTTCTGCGCGATTCATATCGCATACTGAAGCTTGTGGCAAAGGAAGCTCCTGGACAGCGCGAGCTTTCCGATCCAGCCGTGCAGCAGTCGATCCGTGACAATATTCACAACCGCAAAGAACAGTTACTGCGCGCCGCATATCTCGCTATCGCGCGGAACGATTCGAAGATCACCAACTATCTTGCACAGCAAGTTGTGGAATCCGCCGGGAAGCTTCCGGTTGTCGTCGCGCCAAAGGCGTCGCAAGCGGCTCCGGCGTTTCCTCCTGTAAACTGATTCTTTCAAAGCTGCTTCGTTTTAGCCAAAGCCTTCAATTTCGAGGTTGCACAGGCGTCATAGTTCGCGGAAAAGCTCAGAAACTGTCATTTCGAGTCACGCTGCGTGCCAAGAAATCTGTTGGAGTTCCAACCGAAGAGAGATTCGTCACTGCGCTCGGAATGACACGCCAAAGGGGGCTTATCGAGTATCTGTGGAGCCTCTTTGCTTTTGAGCGGGTGACAACCAAAACCAAACAGGCTCTTCTACTGAACAACCTACACGACTACAGCGACAATTTCTCCAGCGTTTACGGCCTGGCCTTCCTGGACCAGCCGCTCGACGATTCCAGATTTGGGAGAGCGAATCTCATTCTGCATTTTCATCGCTTCGATGACCAGCAATCCCTGGCCTGACTCGACTTTTTGTCCGGCAATGGCCAGCACGCGGACAATTTTGCCTGGCATGGGTGCCGTGACCTGCTGCTGTCCCTCGAGTTCGTTAACTCCTGCGCGCCCTCGCTGCCATGAAAGGGGGTCGAAAATCTCAACATGAAACTCGCGCTCCACGGTTCGCACCAAAACGGAATCTCCATCATTTTCCACAGTTACTACGAACGAACGCCCGTCCAAAAGTATTGAAAATGTGCCGGGCGACAGTTTCGCGGCGTCGGCGGCAAGCTTCCTGCCGTCGATCGCGACCTGCATTCGCAGGGGATTGAACTCGGCGGTGCGCTTTGCTCCGTTGATGAGAATCTCGTATTTCATCTGCTGGTCATTCCGTTCATGGGCTGGTGATAGGCCTCAATCCACTTGTTCCAGTCGCGCTAAGCGCTTCCAGCGCGATTCGTCTTCGCGTGTGGCGCCATTGGCGTGAGGCAAGCCGGCCGACTCACGATGGTGAAGCAACGCAGCGAGAATTGCAGCATCTTCAGCGGCGGTACTCGCATCTCCGGCGTCCCGGCCACCGATTCGTTTGCGGCTCTCCAGAAGGTCCGGAAGCCGTTCGTCGAGCCAGCGCGTGAAGATTTCGCCCCGGATGAATTGCGGATCGCGGAGAATCGCGAGAAACAGCGGCGCGTTTGTCTTGATTCCGGTCACCGTGTATTCCCAGAGCGCCCTTTCCAGGCGTGCGACCGCCTCCGCGCGGTTCTGTCCCCACGCAATCAGTTTGCTGAGCAGCGGATCGTAATCGGTCGGAACGGTGAAGCCTTCATACACGCCGTCATCGAGACGAATGCCGGCGCCGGCGGGAACGTGACGCGAGAGAATTTTTCCGGGTGAAGGAAAGAAGTTGTTATCGGGATCCTCGGCATAAAGCCGGCATTCGATGGCGTGGCCGGAAAGCACGATGTCGCTCTGTGCAAACGGAAGTGATTCGCCGGCGGCAATACGAATCTGAAGCTTCACCAGGTCGAGTCCGGTGACCATCTCGGTGACAGGATGTTCCACCTGCAAGCGCGTATTCACTTCGAGAAAAAAGAAATTGCCCGTGGAATCCACCAGAAATTCGACTGTACCGGCGTTTGTGTATTTCGCTGTCCGCGCCAGCCGAACGGCGGCATCGCCCATCGCGCGGCGCAATTCGGGCGTCATGATGGGAGAAGGCGATTCCTCGATCACTTTCTGGTGCCGCCGCTGGACCGAACATTCGCGCTCGCCAAGATAAGCGATATGCCCGTGCGCGTCGGCGAGAATCTGGATTTCGATATGGCGCGGGCGATCTAAATACCGCTCGAGATAGACGCGGCCATCGCCAAACGCATTGAGCGCTTCGGAAACAGCATCGCGCCAGGCGGAGGCCATCTCATTTTCAGAGGCGACAACGCGCATGCCTTTTCCACCGCCGCCGGCTACTGCCTTGAGCAGCACGGGATACCCAAGCTCCCGCGCGATGCGTTCAGCATTCTTCGGATTTTCGATTGGGTCCGCAACGCCGGGAACCATCGGGACTCCCGCGCGCACCGCCAGTTGCCGCGCCGCGGTTTTCGAACCAAGGCGCTCCATTGCTTCAGGTGAAGGGCCGATGAACGTGATTTTGTTTGAGGAACAGGCTCGGGCCAGATCGGGATTCTCCGCCAGGAAACCGTAACCGGGATGCAGAGCGTCGCATCTGGAACCGCGCGCAACATCCATCAGCTTGTCGATGCGGAGATAGCTTTCGCGCGATGGCGACGGACCGATCGGATACGCTTCATCGGCGAGGCGCACATGCAGGGAGGACCGGTCGGCATCGCTATAGACAGCAACTGACGCAATGCGCATCTCGCGGCAGCCTCGGGCGATTCGGACAGCGATCTCGCCGCGATTGGCGATGAGGATTTTTTTGAACATTAGACACCGCTAAATTCGTTGCGCATTTTAGCACGCCGCTCGTAGGTACCGAATTTACGCACCTTCACCATGGACATCGCAAGCCATGCCCATCCAATTTGAATGGTCCAGAGAGCAAGATGGACAGGCCCAGATGAGTCGGGCAATAATCGCGCTGCCAGACGATGAGTCCGAATAAGCCAGAATCTCAGCGACAGCGCCTTCTAGGCGGATACCTTTTCGCTTTGTGTTTGTACCAGATCGGCATCTATCGCTGGCCGGGCGGCCCTCCATTCATTCTCGATCCGCGCGCGGGGATTCCCGTCTTGCTGATCAATCGCTTTTCGTTCGACAACAAGGTCATTTACCCCGTCGAATGGATTACGGCCGCCTGGCTCGTTTTTTTGGCTGCGATGATCTTTTTTTGGGGAAGATTTGTGAAAACCTACTTAATCTCGGAAATTGTGCTGGCCGCTCCAACGGCATACTACATTGGGGTCCTCACGATTCAGCATGGCGGCGATTTCGCACCGGGATTTAAAGACCTTGTCCTGACCGCCACTTTGTTCATTATATTTTCGGTTGTGCCTCTTGGCCTTGCGTTTCGGCGCATATTCGCGAAGTAATGTGGGACGGCCAATTGCCCCCGGTTGCTATATTCGTAATTACTCCAACGAAATGATTAGGCGGCCATGAAAAATTAACTAGACTAGGTAAGTACCACGAATGTATAAGGGTGGCTCCCGGTCGGCTAATAAACGAAATCCGGGTAGCTTCGCGCTCCCTTCGCTCAGGTTCGGAAATCCTGGATGAGAATCGCCGCGCAAACGAGGTTGAACGACCATGCGAACCCATAGAATAATCAGCTTCCTTGCCATTTTGCTGGCTGGGGTGGAGTTGCAGGCCCATGCCCAGGATAAAGCCGCCGTCGAGCGGAAATTGTCCTCGCAATACACTCTTACCAAGACAACTGCCGATAAAACGGACATCGTAACGGCGGGCGCAATTCTGGTCCTCAAAAAAGACAATCTGATGATGGAGGATGTAACGAATTCGAACATGTTCCAAAACAGCTACAAAGACGGCAAGATCACCCAGAATGCGCTTGGGAGACTGCTGGGCTCGCGTCTGCTTAGTGCCCCCTCCAGTGGAAGCCCGCACAGGACCTTTGTGGCCGGGGAGAAGATGTGGGTGACCAAGATTGAGGTGAAGGACACGGGCGTTAACGTGGAATTATACTCAGATCCTATCAGCGACGTGCGATACCGGGCGGTCCTCAATTTTCCATTCAAAGGCTCCGACCCCATCGGGGACCAAGCTGCGAAGATGATAGCGGAGGTTTTTGACGTTCAGCCCAGCGATGACTCGGGCGGTAACGGTGGCCAACAACAGGCTCCCGCCGTCGGCGGGCAAGCTCAGAAAACCCCGGCAGGGGCTGCCCAACAGCAGCAGGCCGATGCGCCACCAGCACCGATTCCCCCTCCGCCACCCCCAGCTGACGAACCCGCGCCAGCTCCTAAAACGATTTCGTTAGGTCAAACAAAGGATATAGTGGTAGCCAACTTCGGGCAGCCGGGGAAAATTGCCAAGATCGGGCCTAAGGAAATCTATTACTACCCGGACCTAAAGGTGACGTTTGTTAACGGCAAAGTGACCGACGTTCAGTAGGAAGGAGATTCTCATGAGCCTGAATCGAATCGCAAGGCCTGTGACTCGATGCCTTGGAGGGGTACTGGCAATACTACTGTGCGCGTGGTGCGTGGCCGGCGCGGACAACAAGAAGCCCGCCGCCCCCGCTCCGAAGCCTGCCGCAAAACCTGCATCCGGTGGGGCAAGCAAACCAGTTTCGGGTGGTGCTTCTGCCAGTCACGGTCCCTCAACCGCGAGCCACGGCCCCACTACCTCCGGTCACGGCCCAACCACTTCCACGACTACTGGTCACGGTCCCACGACAGCGGGCAAGGGTCCATCCACCACCAACGCGGGACATGCCCCATCGACAGGCGGTGCACCGGGTAAAGCGCTTGGGCCGTCGCCTGCGGGCAATCGAACGGCGGGAGGACGCCCGGTACCCGCAGGGAACCGAGTCGTGCGCAGCCCGAATGGAAATGAGGTGCGAACACGCCCCAACGGACGCCCGGCGGATGTCCACGTAGCCGGTCGCGGCATGGATATCCATCATGGGCTTGATGGAAGCCGGCATGTGTCCGTCGAGCGTGGGGATCATTCACGAATCGTTGCCGACCGCCGAGGTCGCGGCTATGTGCAGCACCCGTACATGTATCACGGGCGTGAGTTTGCGCACCGCACGTACTACCGCGACGGCCGCGCTTACGATCGCTTCTACGGGCGGTATCCGTACCACGGCCTCTTCATCGAAGCGTACTCGCCAGCCTTCTATTTTGCGCCGGGGTTTTACGGCTGGGCCTATAATCCCTGGCCCGCGCCGATCGCCTATTCGTGGGGTTTCGGGGTAGGCACTCCGTGGTTCGGTTTCTACGGGGGTTATTTTGCGCCATATCCAGTTTATCCAAGTGCGTCGCTCTGGCTAACGGACTACATCATCTCGCAGAATCTGGCGGCAGCGTATGCGGATCAACAGGCCGCCGCCGCAGCCCAAGCCCAAGCTGCTGCCAATGCCGGTGCGGCTCTTCCGGCCCCCCCGGCCCCTCTGACGCCGGACGTGAAGCAACAGATTGCCGCCGAAGTACAGCGCCAGATTGCGCTTGAGAATCAAGAGTCGCAAATGGCGGCGCAGGGCAATGCGCCAGACCCGGCATCGAGCGGCGTTGTGCGAATGCTTACCGATGGCAGCCAGCACGTTTTCGTGGCCGGCGCAAACGTTGACGTAGTCAATGTTGCCGGTACCGAATGCGTCGTCGGAGCGGGCGATGCTTTGCAGCTTCCTGCGGGGCCGCCACCCGCTGCCGACGCCACCACCGCGAACCTAGTCATGCTGTCCAGCAAGGGCGGGGCGGAATGCAGGAAGGGCGATACCGTTACGGTTGCTTACACCGACTTACAGGATATGCAGAACAGCATGCGCGAGACCATCAGCGCTGGAATGGAAAATCTGCAAAAGAACCAGAATAGGGGCGGCCTGCCGGCGCTCCCGCCATCGGCCAACGTCCCCCCGGTTAAAACCGAAATGGCGTCTATGGCACCCCCGCCCGATGCCGATGCCGCCAACCAGATCAATCAGCAAGCCCAGGGAGCTGACCAGGCCGAGCAAGAGGCGCTCAACCAGGTGCCAACGGCACCACAAGATGCAGGCCAATCAAACCAAGGCGCCCCGGCTGGACCTCCGAAAACAATCGCCTTGGGCCAGTCCATTGACGACGTTACCTCAGCCCTGGGACAGCCCAAAAGCGTGGTCAATCTCGGAGCCAAGAAGATCTATGTATATCCAGATCTCAAAGTGACCTTCAACGACGGGAAAGTGAGCGACGTCCAGTAACCCCGTGTGAGAAGTTCGTCCCGCCGGATAGAGTGTGCGAAACTCTCCGGCCGAGCATCGAACCTGCACACCACAAGGAAGTGTCTCAGGCCGGACTGAGGACCTAAGTCGATGAAGTCACTGGCGGAAGCGGCCTCTCGGTCGGGGTCTGCTGAGCTTACAAATTGGGAATAACCAGGAATGCGGCAACTGCCAGGATAAATATCCGCATCAGAATCTTCCTCGCATAAACCTGGAGTCATTGTACTCGCCTTTAACGCGGGCCAATGAAGTCCTCGAAAAATCTAGAGGGTCAGTTGCCTCGGGCGTAGTGCGAAAGATTATGAAACAGTGATAGGCTTGGGTCCGTGATGAACCGCTTTCGCGCCCGAATCCTTGCAAATGCGGCCACGCTGGTTTTGCTGGCATGGACAGGGACGCTCCGCGCCCAAGACGTTCAACTTCCGAAGCCGGTGGCACCGGACATTTATCAAGGAGCGGTTGTGAACAAAGGCGCGCCATGCATACAGCCGCCGCCAATGGTGCGCATTCAAGACTACAACGGGCCGTTCGCGAAGACGGTTGGATTCTTCTCGGGAAACCTGGAACGCAAGACCGTACATCCCGCTCATTTTAAACCCGGTATGCTGCTATGCTCGCTGGAACTAAAAGACAAATTCTTTCTGTTCGTACGAGATTCCTATGACCCTGCGACTATTGCGTCCGTCGCTTTTAATGCGGGAATCAGTCAGGCGCAGAATACAGATCCCACGTTCGGACCGGGCGTGTCCGGCTACGGCAAACGATTTGGCGCCAGCTACGCCGATCAAGCCTCCGTCCGATTCTTTAAGGATTTCGCGTATCCGTCCATATTTTCCGAGGACCCCCGTTACTACCGCCTGGCGCACGGCAGCACCCGCAGGCGCTTGCTTCATCCGATAGAACACGCGCTCGTGGCCCATACCGATCATGGCAACCCGATGTTTAATTTTTCGGAATGGCTTGGAACAGCGAGCACGATCGCGTTGAGCAACACATACCATCCCGGCAACAAACGAGGCTTCGCGTCGGCAGCGGAGGCATTTGGCATCAGTTTTGGCAATGACATCGGATTTGACGAACTCCGCGAGTTCTGGCCGGAGATTGCCCACAAATTCAAGCTTCCGTTCCGCTCGGAGACCCTGCCGAACGATTCCGGACCAACTCCCGAAACCAGGTAATTGCAAATGTCGATAAGGTGCAAGGAGGCCCTGGCACCTTTGGGATCCGAGGCGTCCCCCAACACCGTTAGGGGCTCCTAGAGCGGAATATTGCCGTGTTTCTTCTTCGGATTTGTGTCGCGCTTGGTTTCCAGGGAACGCAGCGCGGTGATGAGTTTTGCTCGCGTCTGCGATGGCTCAATGATGGCGTCGATATAGCCGCGCTCAGCGGCCACATAAGGGTTGGCGAAGCGCTCGCGAAACTCGGCGACTTTCTCGAGGCGCAAGCGTTCTCGATCGGCTTCGGGCGCGCGGTCCAGCTCGCGCTTATACACGATGTTCACCGCGCCTTCGGGTCCCATGACCGCGATCTCGGCGGTGGGCCAGGCGAAATTCGCGTCCGTGCGGATGTGCTTGCTGGACATGACGCAATACGCGCCGCCGTAGGCTTTCCGCGTGATCACTGTCAGCTTCGGAACGGTCGCCTCGGCAAAAGCGTAGAGCAGCTTCGCGCCGTGTTTGATGATGCCATTCCATTCCTGTTGCGTGCCGGGTAAAAATCCGGGCACGTCTTCCAGTGTCACGAGCGGAAGATTGAACGCATCGCAGAAACGCACGAAGCGCGCGCCTTTGACCGAGGCATTAATGTCCAGCACCCCAGCGAGGAACGCCGGCTGATTGGCGACAATACCAACGGGCTGTCCTCCGAGCCGCGCAAAACCCACGACGATGTTCCTTGCGAAATGTTCGTGGACCTCGAAAAAATATTTATCGTCGGCGACGGAGTGAATCGCGTCCTTAATGTCGTACGGCTGCATTGGGTCGGCGGGAACCAGCGAATCGAGCGTTGCGTCGGCGCGATCGATTGGATCCGAAGTTGCGCGCCGGGGCGCGTCGTCCAAATTGTTGAGCGGGAGAAAACTCATCAGCTCGCGAATCATCGCTAAACATTCGGCATCATCGCGGGCGACGAAATGCGCGACACCGCTGGTCGCGTTATGCGTCATCGCGCCGCCCAAATCCTGCTTCGATACATCCTCATGCGTGACGGTCTTGATGACGTCCGGGCCGGTGATGAACATGTACGAGGTGTCCCGCGTCATGAAAATAAAATCCGTGATTGCGGGAGAATACACCGCGCCGCCGGCGCATGGACCCATGATCGCGCTGATCTGCGGAACCACGCCACTCGCGAGCGTATTGCGCAGAAAGATATCGGAGTAGCCGGCGAGAGACCGTACTCCCTCCTGGATGCGCGCGCCGCCCGAATCGTTCAGGCCGATCACCGGCGCGCCATTGCGCATTGCGAGATCCATGATCTTGCAGATTTTGAGTGCGTTCGTTTCGGAAAGCGAGCCGCCGAATACTGTGAAATCCTGCGCGAACACGTAGGCCAGGCGTCCATCGATACGTCCAAATCCGGTGATGAAGCCGTCGCCTGGCGGCCGCTGGTCCTGCATACCGAAATCGTCGCAGCGGTGCGTGACGAATTTGTCGAGTTCTTCAAATGTATTTTCGTCGAGCAGCAACTCGACGCGCTCCCGCGCGGTAAGTTTGCCGGCCTTGTGCTCGCGCTCACGGCGTTCCGCTCCGCCGCCGGCTTCCGCCTCAGCGCTTCGCCGGCGCAGCTCTGTTACAGGGTCATTGGAATTCGGGTCGTTGGTCATAAGATGCCGCAAAGAGGTTCGGACTTCGAGACTTTCGCACAAGCGCGAGCGGATATGCCACTAGATTTTGGAGAATCGGGTGCGAACCGCGTGGCATTCTAACTATGCACATTACAGATTGTCCGAACTGAGAATGCCACAACGCTCGGTGAGGAGACGATCAGCGACGTTGAGTCCCAAAAGATACGGGACATCGCTGAAAGAAACTGGATTCGTCCATGCGATGACATAACCTGATCCACCCGGGCAGACATCCATCTGAGTCATTCCGCCCGGGGAGCGGCCGAAGACATTGGAAAGTTAGCGGAGCCTGAAGGATATGCTCAGGAGCCACTCGCAGCGCGGGCTGCCTGCTGGCTGACCATTTGCTCCTTCATCTTTTTCTGCATTTCCTTGGGTGTGGGTTGTGAGATATGGGTAGCGACCATCCAAGTGTAACCCTCGGGATCGACGACGGTGCCACTGCGGTCGCCCCAAAACATATCCATCACTTCTCCCTTGAGCGAGGCACCGAGCTTTACGGCCTTGGCAACCGTCTTGTCCGCGTTTTCGGTCAGCAGATACAAACTCGTCGGCGAGGCTCCGATAGTTTTCGCGCTGCGGGCACCCATCTGCGGCATTTCCGGACTCAACATCAACGTTGTGCCGCGGAGCGTCAGTTCTGCATGGATGGGCTTGCCGTCCGGGCCATTCATGATACCTCGTTTGGCAAATCCGAATGCCTTTTGATAAAAGGCGACAGCCGCTTTCACGTCGGTCACCGTTAACATCGCCGTTACTGCACCATAGATCTTTTTATTGAGCGGATCGACTTTCTTGGGCATAACACTCCTTTCGTTAGGTGAGTCTTCAAACTGAATTTCGGTGGAAGCAACTCATGATCCACCGCTCTAAAACAATTTCCGAGCATTGGAGGCTAACCATACTTCAAAAGGAAACGTCCGGTCAACTTGCGAGTCGATGGCACAGCATATCATGCCTAGATGTTCCCGTTCTTCGAGCAGGCCGACGAATACCGGTCATCATCGTGCTTCCGACCGAGCGGTCGTCCACACGGAAGTTTCATGTCCGCGCAGCGATTGGCTTCAACGTGTCGAGGCGAGTTGGCGGATTGTTATCGCAACCGACCAGTATTGCAGCTACTATGAGGCCGTCGTGGGGGTGCACAAATGACGAAATCGGAGCGTGACCTGGGACGGCTGTGGTTCGAGCTCGTCTGGAATCAAGGAAAGCGAGAGGCAATTGCCGAAATGCTCTCGCCAGATGCGTTAATTCATGAGGGCTGCGTCGATACTCAAGGTCCCGCTGCATTTTATGTTTTTTTCGATCGCATCAGCGCGGCGTTTTCCGGTGTACACGTCACCATCGAGGACAGCTTCGCGGAGGACGACCGGGTTTGTTTGCGCTGGCTATTCACGGCAAAACACACCGGTGCTGGAATCGGAATCGATCCGACGGGAAAGAGTGTCCGCGTCACGGGCATTACAATCATGCGGATTGCAAACGGCAAGCTGGCAGAGGGCTGGCAGAATTGGGACATGCTCGGGTTGCTTCAGCAAATCCAAGGCACGGGGCACACCGGAACCTATATCGCCGACCGGTAATCGGAGCTTTGCTGATAATATCCCTCAATGGCCACAGCCTCTTCTCCTCGCAACGCTTCACCTGAAACCAAACAGGTCTATCTCTACTTCGGCCCGCTGACGCTTCTGGTCTATCTGGTCATGCCTCACGGGTACCTGGTGGACATCACAACGTCGTACATGTTGAAAAACCAGTTGCATGCCACGGCGACTCAGGTTTCAACTTTTCGGCTGCTCACGGCTATTCCGATCTATCTTTCGGTGCTATTCGGCTTAACGCGAGACCTTTGGAACCCTCTTGGATTGCGGGACCGTGGATACTTCCTCATTTTCGCGCCGTTGACGGCAGCCGTCTTCATTTGGATGGCCTGGTCCCACCTGACATATTCGGGACTCTTCATTGGGATGTTACTGGTGATGCTTCTGTTCCGGTTTGTGTCGGCGGCCTATCAGGGGTTGATCGCGTTGATTGGGCAGGAAAAGCTGATGTCCGGACGGCTGAGCGCACTTTGGAATATTGTGACCTCCATCCCTTACATTGCGGGGGCGT
Source organism: Candidatus Acidiferrales bacterium (assembly GCA_050014735.1). GTDB lineage: Bacteria > Acidobacteriota > Terriglobia > Acidiferrales > UBA7541 > Palsa-360. The sequence goes on from JBEKCU010000006.1 coordinate 11,070, forward strand.
TCGCTTCCGGATATATCGCCGAGCATCTGCAGCCGAGCCAAACCTTTATTTTGATGGCGGCACTATCGTTCGCGCTCGCCGCTTTTGGACTCTGGAAACCTCGCGCCGTTTTCAACCACGCCTACGACAAGCCGCTGGCCAGGGGAGCTGACCTCGTGGGCGACATCAAGCGGCTTGTAAAACATAGGGCGATCTATCCGGCGGTTCTTGTCCTGTTCATGTTTCAATTTTCGCCTGGATCGAATACACCCCTGCAGTTCTATTTAACGAATGAGCTGCATGCGTCGGACGCGGTGTACGGATACTATAACGCTATCTTTTCAGTGTCTTTCATCCCAGTGTTTATTCTGTACGCCTATATATGTAAGAAGGTATCCCTGAACAAGCTGTTGTGGTGGGGAACGATCATCACCATACCGCAGATGATTCCGCTGGCATTCATTCACTCCGGCAATACCGCAATCATGTGGGCGGTGCCGATCGGGTTGATGGGAGGTATTGCCGCCGCCGCATACTACGATCTCGCGATGAGGTCCTGCCCACCTGGATTACAAGGAACTTTGATGATGCTCGTCGATGGTTTTTTCCTGCTTTCTTGGCGCGGCGGCGATTTACTGGGCGCGAAAATTTACAGCAGCAGCCCTACTCACGGATTCCTTTACTGCGTCATCGCGACGACTGCCGTGTACGCGCTGATCCTGCCAGTGATTCTGCTGGTTCCGAAAGAGCTGATTGCCACCGCGGATGGGGAACCGAATCCAGAAGTCGATGCCGAAGTGCGAGCCGAGATCGCGGAAGCGGGCCCGGCTGTTGGGTAACCCCTGGCCGAGGGCCCTGTCATTGGGTTGCCGAAGAAAACTTTCGTTGTCACGGTTTATTTTTTTAATAACTCCTCGGCATATTCGCGTCATGACGTCCGCCAACCCATGCAATTCTTTTTGAGGACTCGTGTTTGGCCGGCGTCAACACAATGAGATAGGACTCCGTGATGTCTCGCACCCGAAGAATTTTCGTGCTCGGCGCGATTGCCTTGTTCATATTCGGCGTGGCCTGGCGGCGCCGAAGGACGCTGCCTGTTGCGGCAACCCCGGCTCCATTACAAACGGGCACGATCTCGGCGTCGCTTGACTTTGGCGACCGAATTCGCACTTACTTGATTCACGTCCCGTCCGGCTACTTTAGCAAAACACCTCTGCCCCTGGTTTTTGTCCTGCATGGAGCTACAGAAAGCAACGCCAGCGTCGAGAATCTGTCCGGCATGAGTACCAAGGCGGATCGGGAGCATTTCATTACGGTCTATCCCAGTGGCACCGGCCGCTTGCCCACATGGAACGCCGGAAACTGCTGCGGCTACGCGATAGCGAATCACGTTGACGACATCGGCTTTTTTCGCGCCTTACTCGAAAAACTGGAGCGCGATTACGCGGTAGACCGGAAGCGTGTGTATTTCACAGGTATCTCCAACGGCGCGATGATGTCCTATCGCGTGGCTTGCGAAATGGCTGAACAGGTCGCGGCCATCGCTCCGGTCGAAGGCGCGATGAACAACGAGTGCCATCCGGCGGCGCCTGTCTCGGTGCTGATTTTCCATGGCACGGCGGACCGTCTGGTGCCGTTCAACGGCGGCATGTCGACACAAACGAATAACTCGGTAGACTACGCCGTCGAATTTTGGGTGACGCGGGACGGCTGCTCAGCTACACCCGCGCATGAAGAGACTGCGGAATCCCACACCGACAAATATGCCGGGTGCCAGGATGGCACTGGCGTTGCCCTCTATGCGATCCAAGGAGGACGGCACATGTGGCCCGGCCATCCATTCAGCGGCAACAGCGTACCCGCGACGGATCTAATGTGGTCGTTTTTCGCCGCGCATCCCAAGTCGTGAGCTCCTTCACCCCGATCGGCGGCCACGCGCAACAACGTTTTCACGCAGGCGAAACCAATCGTATGATCCCCGCTAGGGAGATTGCGCCGCGTATCCGATGGCCTCGGAGCGATGACCTCCAATCCATCGGGAGCAGCGGGCTGAAGGTCTATATACTTACTTAGGTTCGCCATTCGGGAAGAGGTACGTGTTGTTATCCTCGCAAACGTGTTCGGAGATTTCCCAGTCAGGATGCAAATCGAATGTCCTCTTTACCGTCCAGGGCTTCGCATAGCCCTTCGGGTCATCAACTGTGAATTCCACCTCGAGCACATCATGACTCGGTCGCCGGATTCGTTCGATGACGTGGAGTGCATCGGAGAGCGGACGTTTCGTATTGTCGAGCCAGGTCCGGTCATTGAACCCGACTGTGTCAATAACGAGCGTGTCCCCCTCCCACTTGCCGATCGAATCTCCCATATAGGTGGCTAGCAGGTCCTTGGGATGTTCCCGTCCGTCCATGTGAATCTGCCGTACGGTGTGTTGGAATTCGTAGTAAATCAATATGCGTTTGGGCTGGGTAATGAATTCAAATATGTATGGCTGCGTCCAGATTCGCGGCACGCCCACAGGATAGCAATACAAAACCGAGTTCAACTTTTGCTGATTGGCCTTGAAGTGGTCCTCCGCCCACGGAAGCATGGGGGCGCTCGGCCCGAGGTCGAAATTGACCCGAATATCGCCCCCGTGAAAAAACCATGGCCCCGATAGATCGGGAATCTGGCTGGCAGGCTGGGACTTCGATGTCTGGGGCGCAGCCGTCGCACCAGGGAGGAATAGCGACGAAAGAGCCAACACTACGCCGGCAGCGGCGATCGAAACAGTGCGATGTCTCACCGAACGGACCTCCATTTCACAAAGTTTGAAAGGTGGATCGAAGTTTAATGCCATTTGAGACTGTAATATAAACGCCCACCACCCGAACTTGACAGGCCGCCAGGGGCCAAAGCCCCGTTTTTAAGTCAGCTTAATGTGGCGGCTGAAGCCGTGACCCATAACGAGTATTTCTTAGATCACTTCTACGCGCTGACGACACAAACTGCCCTGCTAAATTTTCCAATCGGGTGTGGCAACGTAGGCGCGGCTGATGTCGGCGACTGTCCGGGTGCCGCAATTGCCCATTACCAGTTTCAGTTCGCCCTGCAGGATTTCGAGCACCCGATCCACGCCAGGTTGACCGAATGCTCCCAATCCCCATAGGTAGGGACGCCCGATCCCCACTCCCTTTGCGCCCAGCGCGAGCGCCTTAAAAACATCGGTGCCTCGGCGAACGCCGCCATCGACGAACACTGGAACCCGGTTCTTCACTTCCGCCACCACTTCAGGCAAGGCCTCGATCGTGGCACGCAAAGTTTCCGTTGAACGCCCTCCGTGATTCGATACCACGATCCCGTCGACGCCATGCTCGACGCATAGCGCAGCGTCCTCGCGTGTGTCGATCCCCTTGATTAGGAATTTGCCCTTCCAGTACTTGCGCAAACGGTCCACAAACGCCCAGTCCATGGCAGGATCCAAGTTGTGCACATTGCTCATATCGATGCCGTCGTACATCGGACGTTCCTTAGGGGATGGACCCGCCGCGCTTTCATGGCACGTAGTGCACTTGCTCAAATCCTTCGGGCGGGTGCGGAAGAAGGTTTCACTGTTGCGGCCGGTGGTGTTATCCACGGTGAGGGCGATCACCGAGCAGCCGGCAGCTTCGAAGCGCCGCAATAATTTTTCGCAGGCATCCCACGAGCTTGGCGCATAGAGTTGCTGCCACACCGGGCGGCCAAGCGCCTTGTTGATCTCTTCGATGGGGACGGAGGTCGCCGTGGACAGAAACTGAAGCGTGCCGCGCGCTTTGGCCGCCAGCGCAACCGCCAACTCGCCGTCAGGATGAAACGCTTTGCCGCCGGATGTTGGGCATATGAAGATTGGGCTATCGTAGACGGTGCCGAACAGCTCGACGCGCATGTCGACTTTCGTGGCGTCGCGCAGCCGGCGCGGACGCAACTGCACGTGTTTGTAGCCGTCACGATTGGCGTGAAGCGTCCCGTCGTCGTCAACTCCGCTCGACATATAGGCCCAATGGCCGGCCATGACCTTGCGGTGAGCGGCTTCTTCGAAATCGAGAACATCGAGCGCTTCAGCCGGACTCTTAATTACGTCGAGGGTCTGCTGGGTGTCTTGCGCAAAGACCCTTCGTTCGAGGAAGACAGAGACTCCGCCGAGCGCGGCAACGTAGGGACTCGCTGCGAGGAATTTCAGAAATTCACGGCGCGCCTTGGAAGTTTCGGGGGATTCCGTCATCTTAATGCTCTCTCACCTTCAGCGACTAACTCACGTATCGTGCGGCTCTCCCGCGGTTGACACATCAATTCGTCTCCAGACCAGCAGTGTGGGCTAACCTTGCTGGGTTTCAACTGAGATCCCAACAGAAGCCGGATGGTTTAATTGTACGGCGCTGAGAGCGTTTGGCCGTCAGCCAGAACGATGCTCATCAGCAACATGGCAGGTTTTCCATTCTTTCCTGGATGTCCGGTTACAGTTACTGTGTCCCCCACTTTCAAGGTGTCTTTCTTGAATCCGGCCCGCACCATCATATTCAGGCTTACGCCCTCCACGACCCAATCGACGGCCTCGCCACCCGGTTGCGCTACCTTCACGGTGATCTGGACATGCGGATTAATCAACTCATAGTCGACGACAGTGCCCTTGATCGTTGCCACTTGTTCCCTATCGAAGGCGGCTGAGCCGTGATGTGCGAGCGCTGTTTGCGAAGTCATAATGAGGGCCATCGCTACACCGAAGAGGGCCCATCGCTTGTTGTTCATCGTCGTACCTCTAGTGAAATTCGACACCCGATTCTACCCCAGATGATAAACGACTTCCGTCACGCGAGGTAAACTATTCGGTCAACTATTTGGTCGACTCGGTTATCTTTTGCAGGCCCGTGGAGTTCAGAAAGTCTTCGCAGACGTGTTCTTCGATTTTCCAGCCGGGCCTCGAATCGAAAACGATCCGAGCGACCCACGGTTTCGTGTAAGTCTTCGGATCGTCCATTGTAATATCGTCGCTAATCGAGTCATGGCCGACCCGCCGAATGCGCTCTACAACGTGCAGGGCATCGCTGTGCGGATGACCTAACTGATCCAGCCAGGTTTTGTCGTTGAAACCCACCGTGTCAACCACCAGCGTATCGCCTTCCCAGCTTCCAATCGAATCGCCCATCCATGTGAGGCTCAGATCGGCAGGGTGCTGGCGTCCGTCTGTATAAATTTCGCGAACGAAGTGGTCGTACTCAAAAATCATGATCACACGCCCTGGGACTTGTATTATCTCGAACGGCAACCCCAGTCCTATGCTATAGATCCGGGGCACACCTGGCGGAAAGCAAGTGAGAACAGAATCGTTTGTCTGCGACAAAAGTACCGCATGCGGCCCCCTGTTCGGCCTGGCAGCATTGAATTTTGCCTGACCCGAAGTGGTCATCGGGGGCACCTCCGTGCCTAGCGTTCCGATCAGTTCGTCTAGAGTGTACTTGCGAGTGTTGTCGGGTGGGTGCCGCGTCCAGCTCCAGACTCCCGTAAGATCCGCCGGGCCGGCTTGGGACTTTGCGTTGTGGGGCGGAGCAGTCTGCCCGGGCAGGAGTGACCACAGGGTCAGAATCACCATCACGGCGAGAGCCGGCACTTTTAGGCTACTGGGCATCTCAACCTTCTCCTCGTTTCACAGCAGTCAATCCTGCAATGCGGAACCAGGCGGTCCCACATTACAAATTACAATTAGTTCGCGTAGTCGTTGGCACGCTCGATTGCCAGCGTCTTGCCGCCGACCGTGACAATCTTACTGAAAGTCATGGCGTGCGAGCCGTTCTTGGCGGCATTACCGACGACGGTGATCCGATCCCCTGCCTTAAGAGTATTCTTCGTCCAACCGCCTCTGGCCATGTTGCCTACACTGACGCCTTCCGCAACCCATTGCTGGACCTTCCCGTCGGCGCCCTCAACGTCGAGGTAAATTTCGACATGGGGATTTATGAATTGAAAATCGGTCACGGTTCCTTTTACCGTCGTCACTTTCGTCGTGTCATACGCCGCGAATCCGTGGTGCGCAAAAGTCGGAGCGGAGGTCACGAGAAGACCGGCCGCGAAAGCAAAGAGCATAAACGACCTTACGTTCATGGAAATCTCCAAGGCGGCGTGTTTACTACAGCCTGAGCAACCGTGTCAATAAGCCGTATCCCGCCTGTCTTTAGCGCATGATATCTCCGCCAGTAATCGCCTATCCGGAAACGAATCCACCGGCCTTAGGGGAATCCCTCGGCGGCCCTTGATTCGGCGGAGGCGGGAATGCGGCATTCCCGACACCCAGAATCCGAACGGCAAGATGCGTCGCGAGATAGATGCACGCAACCAGGAGAACCGTGCCAAGTACGATATCTAAGCAAGCAGCGACGATGCGCCAGCGAGGATCACCGATTGAAACAACCAGGATCGTACCCTTCACCAGCGCGAGCATTGTAGCCAGCGTCAGTGAAGCGGCTCCGGCCACGGCCGCGATGGAAGCGAGTATTCTCACGATCACGTGGCCGCTCCGTCTTCTCTCTCTATGCCAAGAGCTGCCCGCCAACCAGATACGAAAATCGTGCGCTTTTGTGGCGACTTTATAACTGCCTCGGCATTTTTGGGTTTTTCACGACCATGGCTCGTATTCTGAATCATTCGGTTGACTCTAGTGCCACTAGCCGTATCTTCGACCCCGATTCCGAATCTCGGCCGCATCGCCGATCCAACTTTAGTGCCCCATCTGGTGCAGTATCCACTCGACCCACTGTGAGTTGCCAGTGGCCTCGATCTTCCACGCATCGGTCCAGTCAGTGAAGAGTATAACTTCTTCACCTGCTCCCCGGCATGCTCCAGGTGTACACGCTCGCAAGGAACCGACGATCGTATCCAATCGGCATCTTGCTCGCGATCTTAGCCCATGGTAAATCGAAAAGACGCCGGCGCACCAAAACCAATCCCGCCATGAGCCGGAATTCGTCATTGTCCGGGAATAAAATTCGATCTGGGCCACGGGCGTCGTGCCTGTGCTAAAATGCGCCCTACATGCATCCGCACCTCAAGTATCTAATTGAACTGCAAGGCGTCGATTTCCGTCTGATTGAAATTCGCGAGCGCGTAAGTAAGTTTCCAAAGCGCCTGGCGGAAGTAGAAGCGCGCGTCACTGCTGCGAGACATCGGATCACGACAGCCAAGGAAGCGCTCACCAGCAGCCTGAAGGAACGCAAAACATACGAAATGGACGTCGAGCAATGGAAAGAGCGCGCCAAGAAGTACCGCAACCAAAGCGGGGAAGTAAAGACCAACGAAGCCTACAAGGCCCTCCAGCACGAAATTCAAAACGCCGAGAATGAAATCGCCAAAGCGGAGGACCGTTTGCTCGACCGCATGGTCGCCGGCGAAGAGTACGAACGCCAGGTCAAGGCCGCGGAAGCGGCTGTAAAAGAAATTGAGGCGACTGCCAGCAAGGAACGCCAGGCAATTCAGGCCGAATACAACGCGGCCCAAAAGGAACTCGCAGCTGCCGACGCTGCCCGCGCCGCGGCGGTCGCGGCCGTGCCCGAAGACTTGGTCGACCACTACGAGCGCATCGCCAAACGCCATGGCGGCATCGCGCTGGCCGAAATTCGCGGCGAAGGCTGCGGTCAGTGCGGCGTTCACATCCGGCCCCATGTCATCCAACTATTGCAGCGTGATGGAAACGAGGAGTTTTATCACTGCGAAACGTGCACGCGCATCCTGTACTACGCCAATCACAGCGCAGCCCCGGCTTCCGCATCCGCCGGGGCGTCCTCAGCCGATCCTTCCGTTGCACCGGCCCGTGAAACCTAATAGCTTCGAGAGATTTACGTCCTTTGGATCGGACGTTCAGGTCCGACAACAACACTCTGGAGATGCGGCCCACTACAAGCCCTGCACACTCAGAAAGTCGAATGCTCGATCGATACGATGATTAAACAAACGCACAAGACATCCGGTCAATTATTCGCCGAACATGAATTGCCAACAGCGCGTGTCGAAGGCGCTTACACGGCGAATATCGACGGTGCGGCGCGCGGCAATCCCGGCCCGGCGTCTTATGGTGTTGTGGTAAGGCGCCCCGATGGCACACCGCTGGAGTCCTTGGGGAAATACATCGGACGGCACACGAATAACGTCGCCGAATATTATGCGCTGATCGCGGCGCTTGATTACGCCTTGGCGAAGGGGATCAAACGGTTGCGCGTCTTCAGCGATTCGCAGCTAATCGTGAATCAGATAAAAGGCCTGTATAAGGTAAAGCACGCGGATTTGCGTCCGTTACACGAACGCGCCAAAAAACAGGCTGCTATTCTGGAAGCATTCACGATTCAGTACGTGCCACGCGAAGAAAATCGCGACGCCGACGCGGCCGCCAACGCGGCTCTCGATAACACGAGCGGCACGAAGCCGGCGTTCGCATCCGAACCCGGCCGTATTGCGCCGCCAGCGCCTAGCATATCCCGTGCGCCAATTCAGACTTCTCGAAAAATCCGCGCGCGCTTCCGCGACGGCGTCCTGGTTCCCTCTGAGCCGCTCGGCTACGCGGAGGATGAAGAGCTGGAAATTACTATCGAACGAATTGCGCGGAAGCTCCAGTAGAACAGGCTTCAGCCTGTTTGGTTTTGATTTCTCTCAACGCTAGAAAAATTCAAAAGAGAACAGACTGAATAGACCGCGGAAAAACTCTTCTCTCTGTTTCGTTTAAATCCAGGAAAAAGAGATCGGGAAACCTTTTCCCCAATCTGTTGAGCCTGTTTGCCTTTCGCACAATCAGCCTGCACAGCATAGATCGGAAACGTGAATGCTTGCGAAGCAGCCAGTCATCGAGTCGGCCCAAGGGCACGGCATGCCGTGCCCCCTATCCGTTCGACACCGCCAGAATCCATCGAACTGCTGCTATCGAGCCGGCGCTGGGAATTGCACCTTCGGAGCCTCGCGCGAGGATTCGGACGCGGCGAAGTAGGCGTTATTGCGCTGGAATCCGGCCCACCCGGCGAAAATATTGTTCGGGAATAGTCCGATGTAAGTGTTGTAGTCCTGGATCGCGTCGTTGTACCGCTTGCGTTCCACCGCGATGCGGTTTTCCGTGCCAGCAAGTTCATCTTGCAACCTCAGAAAATTTTCATTCGATTTCAGTTGCGGATAATTTTCCACAATCAGCAGGAGCCTTCCCAACGCGCCATCGAGTTGGCCGTTGGCGGCAATTTTGTCCGCGGGCGTTTGAGCTCCCAGCAACGCGGATCGAGCGCTGGCGATGTCGTGAAACACGGTTTGTTCCTGTGCCGCGAATCCCTTCACCGTTTCGACCAGATTCGGGATCAGGTCAGCGCGGCGCTGAAGCACCACGTCTACCTCCGCCCAAGCGGACTTTACCGTTTCATTTTTCGTGACCATTTCGTTGCGCCGGCCCACATACATTCCGCCAACCATCAGGGCAATTAGCGCCACAACAACCAACATGGCGATTACTGCTTTCATTCCCATCCTCCTGGACGACTTTCCGCCTGGCTACAAACTTCGTCCTGGCCGATTAACGCTTAGTGTCAAGCCAGCGATCGAATGTATCCGTCACCGCTTCCACGAACGCAAAGTAACGATTGAGCGCGGTTTCAATATCGATTTCCTGCGCTTCCCGTTTTCCCTCGCGGTGTTCGAGAATCGCGAAAAAACCGGCCGGATCGGCGTTCGCAATCTTCGCGATGCGATCGATGGCTTCGTGCTTGCTTCCAGCCGGAGGCTCGCCGAGGGCGATTAACGCATGGCGAAACAGCGCGACAAAGGTTGAAAATGACGAGACCATCAGTTCCTGATAGACCTTCGATTTCTTCGGTGCCGTCAGCATGGCCTGGCGAAGCCGCAGCCAATTGGTTCGCAGTTCGCGCTCGACTTGAATCGCGTGGTAGCGAAGCGGCACGGAAATATCCGTCAGGACATCGACCCCCGCCAGAACCTTATGCAGGGATTTCATGTCGAGCAGTTCGATGGCGAAAACATCCGCCGAGCGGCGCAGTTCCTCGAGCGTAAACACGAGTGGCGGGCGAAGCCCTAGTTTGGTCCACCACTCAACGGGAGAATGGAGGGCTTCGATGTGCTCTGAGTCCGCCGAATTCACAACGCAGAGCAAATTCAGGTCTGAGTGCCTGGAATGAAATTCCCCGTTCGCCGCCGAGCCGTAGAGGATTACGGATTTCAGGTTATCCGCTGCGGCGGATTTCAGTTTTTGAACGAATTCGTCAAGCTTGGGATGTGTCAAATGCTGCTCCTTGGAGCGCTCATTTCACCAACTTCCGCTCGCGCCGCCTCCGCCAAACGATCCCCCGCCAAAACCTCCGAACCCTCCTCCACCGCCTCCTCCTCCGAATCCGCCCCCTCCCCAGGACCCTCCACCATACGGGGGGCCGCCCATCCACCACCCGCCCCGCCTTCGAGGCCCGCCAATCATCGAACCTCCAAACAGGAGCCTGAGGATAAAACCGGCCACCGGGAAGAACAGGAAAATAGCAAGTATCACGATCCAAAAAAGGGTCGACAACGGCAGCGGCGTGTTATCCGGTTCCGCGGACGCCGGTGGCGCGACTCCGGAAAGACCATCGAGAGTCACTTTTTGGTCCGTGGCAATCACAGCCGCAACTCGCTGCGTAAGAAGAAGGACAGCACCGCTGTAGTCGTTTTGCCTTAGGAGTGGAACTGCTTCGCGGCCGAAGCCGCCGACCTTGCCGTCGGGCAATATGGGTTCGAGTCCATAGCCGACTTCGATCCGGTATTTGCGGTCGTTCGGCGCGAGCAGAATCAGAACGCCACGCGCTTGCTGTTTTGGCCCCACGCCCCACTGGGTTGCCAAATCGATCGAGTATTGTTCGACCGATTCGCCCTCCAGGGAGGATACAGTGACAACTGCAATCTGAGCCTTCGTTTTTTGATCGACTTCCGCGCACAGCGCCGTCAGTTTGGCCTTGGACTGCTCGCTCAATACACCCGCAAAATCGTTTACGTAACCCTGTGGTTTGAGGTTTTTGACTTGCTCCGAGCGGGCGTTTGGAACCAAGAAAACAGCCACAAGAAAAAGCAAAAGCAATTGCAACGCGGTTCGGGCAATCGGTTTCGCAAGTCGGAATGGAGAAGACATCCAGCGTCAGCTTTCGTGGAGTCTCCATCTTAGGATGGCAGCCCCCCTATCGTCAAAGCCCGGACTTAGCGCGGGACAGCGACTCATTTATGCAGGTTCGATTCTCAGAGGAAGCAATCCCGTGAGCTGTCATCGGCCACGGTAAGTGTTCCTTCAGCGATCGAGACGCCCACCGCCATCGCTCGAATTGAGCCGGGGGTAGGCGTTTCGGAACGGAATGCGCACATGCCGAAAAAATATCGGTTTACTCGAACGACTGTCGGATATATAAAGCGAGAACAGGGCGCTCGAGGATTCGTGGGTGCGTGCTTTTCTCGGGCAATTTGTGTCTGCTCTCCGCCGCATCGAGAAATCAAATGCGGTGGGGAACTCGATGCGGTTATTCCCGACACGACGGCCGGATGCAGCGTGCCCTTTTGTGAAAGCAATAAGCCGACTGCAACCTGTTTCGGTTGGCAGGCTTCGCCTGCGATCCGAGGCTTTGGCCCATTGTGCAGCGTCGAAATTTAAAGTGAGCGAACATTAAATTTACAGAAGACTGTAACCGAAACGCGCCGCGAGCGGTCTTATGATTTGGCACGGAGGAAATTGCCATATAAACGGACCGTATGAGGAGATCCATGGGACCGGGTCTGCTGGTGTGCGGTTAGGCGCTGGTCTCAATGCCGATCCGGACGAATGCCGTGCCTTGCGGCAGTGAGATGGCTGCGAGAGAGTTGTCTGAAAGGTCGAAAGTGGATCGGGCACAGCGAGCGAGGCTGTGCATTTCCGGATTCGGCGTGGCCCACTTGCAAATTAGTGGGATTTTATAGATTATACCTGTCACCGTTTTCGAATTTGCAGATGATTGATTTTGTGAAGGGCTGGCCGTGTCAACAGAGGTCAAGATTCTGCTGATCGCGGTTAGGTTTGTGCAAGACCAGCGGAGTGATTTGATTCAAGACTCGACAATCGATAAGCTCCCGTTTGACTTTATGGGTGTAGCCAGGTGTAAGGGGCCCGATATTTTCAGCGATTGGACGTATGTTCAAAACGGCATGGCGTTCGGCGAGTTACGGTCGGCAGGTTTCCGAACGACTCAGGGATGCAATGTTGTGGAACCGATGACTTGTTGAACTCGGATTTCGAGCTTCGCGCGTTGGCGGATGCCAACTGTCACGCTCGGGGCACAATAGCCAGACAGCGACGCAATGGAGGGTAAAAGAAATGTTCAATCTTAGATTCCGAAACCTTGTGCCACTTTTTGCATTTATCGCGGCAATGATTTTGATTCCTCCAGCCTTCGCTCAGGTCGATCTTTCCGGCGAGTGGGGACAGAAGGTACATGAAGATCTCCCCGAACGCGGACACGGTCCGGAAATCGGGGATTACACGGGCCTTCCCATTAACGACCAGGCGCGCGCCAGGGCTGACGCATGGACCGCCGAAAAATGGACGATGCCGGAACATGAATGCGAGCCGCATCCCGCTGATTACGCGCCGCGTGGGCCGGGCAGCATGAGGATTTGGGCGGACATGAATCCGCTCTCGTTTGACATTACCGCTTGGCATACCGAATTAAACTGGATGCAGCCCCTGCGAACAATCTATATGGATCATCGGCCGCATCCATCCGAGGATGCCCCTCATACCTGGCAAGGGTTTTCAACTGGGGAATGGTCCGGCGACATGCTGAAAGTGACGACGACTCACCTGAAGGAAGGGTGGATTCGGCGAAACGGCCTTCCGCGCAGCGACCGAGCCACGATGACTGAGTACTACATCCGACACGGAGATTACTTCACGCTCGTCACCATGGTGCAGGATCCGGTTTACTTTACGGAACCCTTCGTTCGAACATCGAACTGGATTCTGGATTTGGGTTACCAGCCGGTCCCGTCCACCTGCATTCCCGCCAACGAAGTCGGCCATCCGAAAGGCTACGTCGCTTTCCATATGCCCGGTGAAAATCCGTTTCTGCACGAATATGCGGACGTCTTTGGAATCCCATACGAAGCGGCTCGGGGAGGAGCGGAGCAGATGTATCCGGAATATATCGAGAAACTGAAGAAGATGCCGATTCCTCCGAAGCCGGCTGGACCGAAGGGGGATTATCGATGACCCATCGTCCCTCGGTCCAAGCGCGAACCTTGAGGTTGGCGCTTGGGATTTTCCTTGGTGTTCTAAGCGTTGCATGTTTCACGCCGCGTGGTTGGGCGGCGGATGCTACCGGAGACCTGCGCGTGACGCACGTGCAGGGACGCGTCTACATGATTTCGGGCGCGGGCGGAAATGTAACGGTTCAAGTGGGCGATGAAGCTGTTGTCGTGGTCGACCCGGGAACGGCGGCAATGGCGAATAAGGTCTTGGCGGAGATTCAAAAGCTGTCGCCAAAGCCGATCGAATTCGTCCTGGATACGTCGTTGGACGAAGACCACACAGGCGGCAACGGGACCGTGGCGAAAGCAGGAGCGAAATTGTCCGGAGCGGACAACAACAAGACAACGGCCCTGGCAGGGCAAGTCGAAGGAGGGGCGTCGATCGTCTCCCACCTCGCTGTGCTCGATCACCTGACCGACCTGTCCGGGAAGCCGGGAGGAGCAAGCCGAAAAGACGATTTGCCGACCGACCCGTACGACACCAGCACTTGGACCGTGAATAACGACGAGCCCATCATTCTATATCACGCGCCAGCGGCGCACTCGGACGGCGACAGCTTTGTCTTGTTTCGCCGGTCCGATGTGGTTAGCACCGGCGAGCTTTTTGTCCCTTACCGATTTCCGGTGATTGACGAGGAGAATGGCGGCAGCATTAATGGGATCATCGACGCCTTGAACACTCTCATCGACGACATTCTTAAGCCGGGTGTGAACGAAGAGGGTGGTACGTATATTATTCCGGGACGCGGGCGCATCTGTGATCGATCCGATATCGTCAATTACCGCGACATGCTGACAATTGTTCGCGCCCGCATTGCTGCCTTGATCGCGAAGGGCAAGACCTTGCAGGAAGTAAAGGACGCGAAACCCACCTACGGCTACGACGGACTGTACGGCGCTGAATCCGGTCCGTGGACCACGAATATGTTCATCGAGGCGGTCTATCACAACCTCACAAAGGACAAGAAACACTAATGGGGAGAAACCTTACGATCGGCGTCATGGCGTGGATTACATTGGCAGTTGGAGCTGGCCTCGCGTTCGGCCAGGGGCAGGCTCCCGGCGGAGATAGGAAACCTCTACCACCGAAGCAAGCGGCTTTGATAGATATCACGGGATACTGGGTGTCTATTGTTGACGAGGACTGGCGGTGGAAAATGTTTACGCCGCCAAAAGGGGACACCTTCAGCATTCCGCTCAACGCCGAAGGGCACAAGGCGACGGACACGTGGGATCTTGACAAAGACAACGCGGATGGAAATCAATGCCGCGCGTATGGCGCGGCCGGGCTCATGCGAATGCCGACGCGGGTGCATATCACTTGGGCGGATGACAACACAATGCAAGTCGATACCGATGCAGGCACTCAGACTCGCCTGTTCCACTTCGACGGTGGGAAATGGAAATATGGCGACCCGCTGACGTGGCAGGGTGATTCGGTAGCCACCTGGGAGAAGCAACGCCAAAGCCGGGGATTCGCGCCGCGATCCGCGCCGACGCCAGGGATGGGCGGAACGTTACACGTTGTCACGACGCACATGAAGCCCGGCTACTACCGCAAGAACGGCATACCCTACAGCGAGAATGCGACCCTGATTGAATATTACGACCGCGTGGAACTGGGAACGCAGTCCTATCTGATTTTAACGACGGTCGTTCAGGATCCGAAATATCTGAACGATCAGTTTATTACGAGTGAGCAATTTAAGAAGGAGCCGGACGGTGCCAAGTGGCATCCGACGCCGTGTTATACCGACAAACCCGTGCGCTAGGGTGGGCCGCGGAAGAGTCGGCGAAGTGGAATTAATTAATGTTCCATCCGATCGTGCTTTCCTTAAACTTGTAATTGTGATATACGCCTAGCTATCGGGGATGCGTCGGGCGGGTGGAAACGGGTAGCCACGTACCGAGTGAATCTGACGGATGTGGAAATATCGAGAACTTCAGGAGGATTAAATGGGTGTGATGAGGGGTGTAAGAAACACGGTGGTGGCCGTAGTTTTTCTGTTATCGTCAATTTCAGTTTATGCGCAGACAGCGGGCACGGGCGCTCTCACGGGAACGGTGAAGGATTCCAGCGGTGCCGTTATGGCGAACGTGACCGTTACCGCCACAAGCGCCGATACAAACCAGGCGAGAACTGTTACCACAAGCGATAACGGTTCCTATACGATCCCCTTGCTGTTGCCGGGCAAGTATCGCGTGAGGTTTGAAGCGCCAGGATTCAAATCCGTTGAGGTTCCCGCCGTCACGGTGGTTGTGGCCGCGACGGGTGAACTAAATCAAGCCCTCGATGTCGGCGCCCAATCTCAGGTCGTCACGGTGACGGGTGAAGTGGTAGCGACACAAACCACGACGGCGGCAATCGGGACGGAAATTACCGCGCAAAATGTGCAGGCCCTTCCGCTCACCACTCGCAACTACACGCAGATTTTGGGGCTCGCCGCCGGGGCCAGTTCGGCCGTGAATAATGCTTCGTCCCTTGGAAAAGGCTCGCAAAACGTCGCGGTCAATGGCGCGCCTGCCACCTCGAACAACTTTCAAATGGATGGAGCCGGAGTCCAGAACTCGAACTATACCGGAGGCACCCAGGAATCCAACGGCTTTTCGTCGTTCGGAATTCCAAGCCCGGACTCGATCGAGGAATTCAAGATTCAAACCTCGATGTTCGACGCCGGTTATGGACGCAATGCCGGAGCCAACGTAAACGTGGTTACCAAGTCCGGCACCAATGACTATCATGGGACGCTGTTTGAGTTTTTCAGGAATACCGATCTCAATGCCAACGACTTCTTCTTCAACGCGGCTGATAAAACGCGGCCCGTATTGAACCAGAACCAGTTTGGCGGCGTATTCGGCGGCGCGATCAAGAAGGATAAGCTCTTCTATTTCTTCTCGTATCAGGAGACAAGGCAGAAGAATGGAGAAGCGGGAACGGGTTTTCAATCCAACATCATTCTCCCACCGATTCCAACGGGAGACCGTTCGAATACAGCAACCTTCCAAGCAGCGCTGGGTGCCGCCATTTGTCCGGGCAATAATCCGGGATCCGCTCATGACACGACTTTCGGTGGTGGCTTACAGGTTGCCTGTAACGGTTCGGACATCAATCCGGTGGCGATCAGCATCCTGCAATTGAAGAATCCCGATGGTAGTTACTACATTCCAAGCGCGGCTGCTCCGAATTCCGAGTGCTCGACTAGTAAGAGTGCCGGGTCTGATGGTTACCAGACGGGCTTCCTATGCTCGAACCCATCTCGCTATACCGAGCATCAGTTGATGGGAAACTTCGATTACGTCATCAATCAAAAGAATACATTATCGACTCGTTTCTATTGGGCGAGTGCGCCGATTCTGAATAGCTTCTCCTGCAATACCGGGGGAGTTTGCTTGCCCGATACCGCCACCAAACAGGATTTTATCAACTACGATAGCGTGGCAAAGCTGGTTACGATCGCGACCAACAACCTTGTGAACGAAGTCCGGTTTTCGGCGCAGCGGAATGAGACCAACAACGACCCTATCGTTCCATTCAGCAATTCCCAGGTCGGCATCGCCAATGTCACGCCGGGAGTTGACCTTTTCGACCTCATGACCGTCACTGGGCAATTTGCGATTGGCTCAAGCGGCGCCGTCGACATCCATAATCTTGTAACCCAATGGCAGGTGGCCGATCAGGTTTCCTGGACACACGGAAAGAATACGATTCGGTTCGGGGCCGAAATCGACCGAAATACCTGGGATTGGTCGTTCCCGAGTATCTCGCAAGGAAATCTCACCTTTAAAACGTTCCCTGACTTCCTGCTCGGGTTGCCCGGCTGCACGACCGTGGCACAACAGGCGGCCAACTGCGCCGGCACGAACGGATCGTCGCTCAGCAACATTTACGCCTCGGGCACCACGACCAGTCGCGCCGCGCCTGGCGGGCTGTATCATTATTTCAAGCTGCCGAACGCCAGTGCCTTTTTTCAGGATGACGTAAAGGTGAGCCAGAAATTGACATTAAACCTCGGAGTTCGGTGGGACTGGTTCGGCTTCCTGACTGATCGCGGCGGACTGGAAAGCGATTTCTGGCCTTTCCTGGCAACCGGGGCTGCGCCGCTTTCACCTACCACAAACGGCACGTGCCCCCTCGGGGCGTTAGTTCAGGACGGAGCAACTCCCGGATGCGCGACCAATTTGACAGGTTTCGTGGTTCCGAAAAATTTCAGTCAAAATATTCCGGCTGGGGTTCTTCAGGTTTCCCAGAATACCGAACCCCAAAACAACCCACAGAAGCTCAACTTTGCCCCGAGAATTGGATTTGCCTGGCTACCCACTTCAACGGATAGGTTAGTCGTTCGTGGGGGCTTTGGGGCTTTCTATGACCGGATTCCGGGAAATACCTTGGATCACGCCGCCGTGCAAGGGGTTCCTTACTCAGCCACGCTTGTTCAATCTGGATCAGGCAATGCTTTTTCTTCACTTGCGCAACCCTACGCGAACACGCCGCTCGGATGGACATATCGATGGGCGGACCCGACAACGCTGCAGAGTTCCAACCTGAGCCTTCCTTACATGGATCCGCATATCGTGACGCCGGTGGATTACCAGTACAATCTGACGGTCCAATATCAATTCGCGCCTTCCTGGGTGCTCGAACTTGGCTATGTGGGGCTAACGGGTGTTCACCAAGCTTATCTCGCCCGGCCGGATAATCAGCCGCTGATTGCCAGCGTTTCGAATCCGGTGAACGGCCTAACGACAAATACAGTCGCGAATGCAGCCTTTCGCGGGCCGTACCTCGGCATCGCGCCAAACCAACTGGTGGGAATCGGCACGGAGGGAAATCTAAAATCGAATGACGTTCAAGCAACGGTCCGAAAGTCTTTCTCCCATGGACTGACGATGCAGGCATCGTACACGTATATCCGAAGCTTCTCGACCAACCCTTCGACGACCCCTGGCAACGGCGTGGGCAACTTCAACCTTAACAATGCCAGCTGCACCTATTGTCAATATCAATTGAGTAACGATTATCACCCGCAACGTTTTGCGTTCAATTACAACTACGAGCTTCCTCTAGGCAATCACACCGGCTTCGTGGGTAAGATTGCCAATGGCTGGGCAGTCTCGGGTGTGACGGTTATTCAAGACGGCGTGCCTCTGACGATCCTGGATAGCAGAGGCGGCACGATCTACGGCAGCATAGCCGGTGCATCGACCGCATTTTACGCAAATGGAATGGGGCCGAGCAACGTCGCCGCTCCCGGCAGTTTGCTTAGTAAGGTGACTACGGGGGCGTATTTTAACAATGCTGCGTTTGAGGTACCTCCAGTGTCTCCACTCGCAAGCGATGGAAAAGCAACTGACTACGGCACGGTCCCGCCAAGCATTATTCTCGGCCCTGGACAATTCAATTGGGATATCTCGCTGAGCAAGACGACCAAGGTCGGCGGGATCAGGGAAGATGGGACGCTCGTGTTCCGCACCGAGTTCTACAACGCATTCAATCACCCCCAATTCAACAACCCCTCGGGGCTGGACTTCTCGTCGCTGGCTAACTTCGGAAAGATCACCACATTGTCCGTGGCCTCGCGGCTGATTCAGTTCGGGTTGAAGTATATGTTCTAAGAATTAATGAAAAAACGCAGCACATCAGGGCCCGGGTACGTTACGGGCCCTGATCTTATTTAGCAGGTTGCTGAAAAACTCAAGAACTGTCGTTCCGAGGCAAGCTGCGTGCCGAGGAATCTCTCTTTTCGTGGACTCCCGATCGAAGAAAGATTTCTCGCTTCGCTCGGGATAGCATTTGACTGGAGTTTGTTGGCAACCTGCTGGAGAAGCGCATAAGAGGGGATAAGACGATGAAAAGAAATCATAAATTAGCGTTGGCGGTCTTGTTGGGTATTGCGCTCGCCTTTATTGGCAATACGATGGCCCGCGCGCGTCAAATGAAGACGCCACCCGCCTACGTCATCGCGGAAGTCCAGATACAGGATCCCACTACCTTTAAGGAATACGCGGACAAGGTTGCGGCAACCCTGCCTCCTTTTGGCGGTCACTATCTAGCTCGAAATGGCAAGATCACGTCCGTCGAGGGCGATGCGCCGAAGCTCTTCGTGATCATCGGCTTCGATAGCACGCAGAAAGCACAGGATTGGTACGATTCGCCGGCATACAACGCGATCAAGCAGATCAGGTTTAATTCAGCCAAGACTCGCCTGTTTATCACCGAAGGCATCGCGCCCCAATAGTGTCGATGAACCGGCGGCAGTAGAACAGGCTTGAAGCCTGTTTTCATTTGAAGTTTGCAGCGTTGTCAAAGTCTGAAACCAAACAGGCTGAAGCCTGTTCCACTTGGCCGCCAGGCATTTATCGTATTGATAATCACGAATCACCAGCTCAGTTGCAGCAGCGACAAAGCCTGCCTGGGAAGCTGAAGTTCAAGCTTCGTTTCCTTCCCGGCTTCAATCCATCGAGGCGATTCGAGTTCCTGCAACTGCTCAGCGGCTTCCAGCGCCGCGTATTGTTCCGGCGTAGGCTGCTGGGGCGAGCCCATGCTCGTCCATGCTGTCCACGCATTGCTGTGCGTCTCGTCGATGCGATAGTGGCGCAACAGGACGCGCTTGGCCGTGCTGGGAATGCCAGCAATCTGAATCTGGACGCCGGCGTCGGGAGCGGGTCCATCTTCGTCGTGATAATTCCAGACGAGGACCGAGATTTCGCGACTCGAGCGAACCGCGAGCGCATCCACGTCCGGGCTTTCATGAACGCTTTCGGCCGTCATCGTGGCCAGCGGCACGCGGCCGCTGCTTTCAACGAATACGCGGTTGCCGCGCATCAGGCCCGCCATGCGGTAAAAATTGAGCACGGGTTTGTCGATGCCGTTTGTAGCCAGAGTCCGGAATCCTTCGAAGTACGGCTGATTCTCGAATTCGAACGCCCATGTCAGCATTCCCGCGATGTTCGTTTGCTCCCGGTCCGCCAGCTCGAACATGCTTTTCATCATCACGGCTTCGTAGGTGGCGTAGTGCGTGCCGTTGCGGTAATCGTTTTGCGGATAGTAGCGAACCGAACAGGCGGCGCATCCCTCCGGGTCGGATTCGCTGATCACGATCGGCAGGTTGCGGAATTTCGGGAAGGAGTTGACGATTTGAAATCCCTGCAAGGTGTCCGCGATATTTTTCGCCACGCCCATGCGAGCTTTGCCCTCAACGACCGATGTCTGACCCTTGGCGTGATACGTGATGAAATCCAGTGGCGCACCCACCGCGCCGGTAGCGGCGTTTTGCCCTTTCGAGCAGTGTTCCAGAAACTGAAGGAGAAACACGGAGCCATGCTCGACGCTCGGTCCGGTTGTCGCGGGTCCGCCGACCCTCGCCGTGGGAAGCGCGCGCTTCACGGCGTCGGCGGTATAGTCATACAACTTGTCATAATCCTCCGGCGACCCGTGCCAATAACCGATGTCGGGCTCGTTCCAGACTTCCCAATACCAGGTTTCCACCTCCGCGCGCCCGTATTTCGCCACCGCGTGTTTTACCCACTGGTTGATCAGCTCTCCCCACTTCGCGTAATCCTTCGGAGGGTACGACCAGCCGATGAAATACTCCGCTGCATGCCCCCCCGGTTTCCAAACAGGAGTGTAAGGTTCCGGCTGAGTGGAGAGAGCCTGCGGCATGAATCCGATCTCGACAAACGGTTTTGCGCCCGCCTCGAGGTACGTGTCCATGATGCGGTCGGTGATGGTCCAATCGTAGACGGGGTTGCCCGATGCGTCTTCGGTATAGGCGTTTGTCGACCCAAACTTCAAGCCGGGCGTCCCGTCTCCACTGGCCAGCATGAAGTGCGTGCGGATATAGACGGGCGAGTTGCCGAGTCTCGCAAGTTCTACAATCAGCTTGCGGCCATTGTCTGAATAGGTGAAATTCGGTTCATCGTAGCCGAAATACCCGGAGATCGGTTTATATGGGCCGACGGTTTGCGTGGCATCGACCCGAATCGTGATCCCGTCCTGGGCAAACGCGCAAGTCGCGGCCAGAATCAGAAAAGCAGACAGGCGAGTGGCATGGTTGAACATCGGACGTATCCTACACCAGTTTTTGAAATTTGACTTACGGAGCAATGCACCGATCCTATTTCTCTGGAAGCGTGAACACGTAAAGCGCATTACCATTCTGTGGGAAGTGAACGTCCGGCAAAATCACGCGGGGCACATTCCTGGGGCTTCCGCCGCCGAGCCCCGCCGTAACAGCGACGTACTGCTTGCCGCCAATGCTGAACGTGACCGGAAAGCCTTGCACCGAAGTGCCGAGGCGTATCTTCCAAAGAGTTTTACCCGTATTTACGTCGACGGCGCGGAAGTACCGGTCAAGATCGCCCACGAACGCGATGCCGCCGGCGGTCGAAAGCACGGCGGTCAAAAATGAAGGCCGCTGCTGCCAGCTCCAGACTTCCTTCATGGTCTTGACGTCGAACGCGGCGAGCCTGCCGACATTGCCATCGCTGCCAGGCATCTCGAAAAACCGGCGATCGGCCGCCGTGCCTCCCGATCCTTCGGTGAATTCGACTTTGCGTCCCGCCATCTCCATGCAACTCTGGCTAAGCGGGATAATGAGCCGCGCGGTGCCGGGATCGTAGCTCATGGCCTGCCAATTGTGGCCGCCCTCGGTGCTCGGACATGACGGAGTCCACTTGCCAATCGCCTGGTCCAGAATATCGGGACGGTAGGTGAGCTTGCCGGTCTTCTGGTCCAGGTTGAATATGTTTTGAAACAGGGTTTCCTTGGCACCGATGAATTCCCCCGTCTTGCGGTCGAGCTTCCAAAGGATGCCGGTCTTCCCGATGGTGAACAGAGTTTTCCGGTCTCCGATGTCGACCAGGACGCGTTCGTACACTTCGTCCATATCGAGCGTTTCGCCCGGGACGTGCTGGAAATACCAGGCTAGTTTTCCATCGTTGGGATTCAGCGCCAGCGTCGAGCTCGAGAACAGCGCATTGCCCTTCGTGCCCCGGCTCACCTGCATCCATGGCTTGGCTTGCGCGACGCCCCAGTACGTCAGGTTCAGTTCAGGATCGTAGCTGCCGGTGATCCAGGTTTCCGCGCCAACGCGCAACATGTTTGGCAATGTGCCCCACGTATCGCCGCCCAGTTCTCCTTCGCGCGCCTCGGTATTGAACCGCCACAGGATCTTGCCGGTTTCGGGATCGAATGCGCTGATGAAGCAGCCCTGATCCTTTTCTTGCGATTTATACCGATCGCATCCGTTGAGCCCTTGCACGACCCTGCCGCCAATGACGATGGGTCCGCTCGAGCTGCCGTAGCCTTTGGCGTATTCGCCGTTGATCGTGTCCCAAACCACTTTTCCCGTGCGCGCATCCAGAGCCATCACGTGGGCGTCCAGCGTCGCAACGAAGAGTTTGTCCTGGTAGATGGCCATGTTGCGCATCCCGCCCGCCCCGATACTCAGGCCAGTCGGTCGAAGGCGATTTTCCCAGATGAGGTCACCGGTGCGGGCGTCCAGCGCTTGCACAATGTTGTCGATATTAGTCAGATAGATGACGCCGTTGTGGACCAACGGTGTGGGCTCATTTGCTCCCGCACCGGTGTCGTTCATGGACCACGACCACACCAGGCGGAGGTCCTTCACATTGTCCCGCGTGATTTGCGTGAGCGCGCTGTGGTTCCACGCTTGATAATTGCCGCGGATAATCAGCCAATCCGCCGGATCGGGATGCAAGAGCATCTGGTCAGTGACAGGCACGTAATTCTTCACTTCGCCCGTCACCCTAAGTCCAGTGGGAGGCCCTGCGCCTCGCGTCGCCGGCGCAGGAGCCGGTCCTTCGTCTGAGATCGCCGCTATTGTTCCACTGTTCGGCACGACGGCGCCAATCGGCACTAGCGTCGAAGCTGTCAGCGCATCGTTTCCCGCAGTCGCGCCGTTCGACTGAAGAATGAACGCCACGAGCGAGACAGCTTCTTGATCGCTGAGCGAGCCGGGATTGTTCAGTGGCATTGTGGTTCGGATACGATTGAACAGGTCGGTGGTCGTGCGGTTGCGCCATGTGTTGAGGAAATTGCCTCCCGAAAGAGGCGGAGCTTCGTTGCTGCCTTTCATGTCCGGCAGATGGCAGGCGGCGCACTTGGCCTGATACGTCGCCCGGCCTTCAGTCGCTTGCGCGCCAGTAAAAGGACCGTTTCGCGCCGGCTGCTGGGCTCGGGCGGCCACAGCAATGCCGAACATGGCCATCGCGCCGAATGCCAGGTATCGATAAGCTTTTGCTCCCCGCATCGTTACTCCAGTCGACTTCCCGGCCGACTTCTCATTTTTATTTCAACTGCTGGTCGTCGCACTGCCCGATCCGCGCCTCAATGCAGGATCCAGCCCCATAGGTTGCCGTCGGGAGCGCGCTCAGATTGGATTTGCACATACCACCGGCCGTCTCTCAGCTCCGCAATCTGTTCCGGCGTCAATTCAAATGAACCGTTGACCGTGCCCTTCGCCGCCTTCGAAATCGTCAGCTCAAGAATTACGGGCCCGGGAATGCCCTTTGGACCTCGACGAATTTGTGCGGTCGTCGCTGGTGAACGCAGCCCGTCGAAGGTACCCGTCACCGTGAGCGTGCTGCCCGATAGCACCGCCGTCAGCGAACCCGATCCCGCGATGGTAGCCATCATCGAGGCGTCAATCGGCACAGGAGACAGCCGTCCCTTGAAGGTTTCGCTGTTCGGAGCATTCTGTGCGGCAACCGTAAGCCCCGCGCACAATAGCGTCACGCAGAAAAAAACCGCTGCGATCCATCGCCGTATTGGCGCCATCTTATTCATTCGTTACGATGTCCCTGGAAGTTGCAAGTGCCTGATCCAACTTTCCGCGGATTATATGTGGAGCTTTCGCCCAGTTCAAGGGCTATACGAAATTTCGATCGATGACTATGGGTCTGCCCGCTGCGTCGGGGACAAATCGGGGACGGTGTCTGTAAAGTAGCCGGAACGCGCTCGCACAGCGGCTCCGGGTCTCACCACGGTTACATCGATCTTGTGGAATCCGGACGAGCTTTCGGTAGTCGGCGAATAGCTCATGATGTACTGTGCGTGAATTTCGCCCCCGATTTTGTCTATCGCCGATTCAATGGTTCGATCGTTAAGGGCGCGGTAATGAACGCCTCCGGTTGAGGCCGCCGCAATTTCGAGCTGGTGATTCTTAATTTCGTTCGTTCCTCGCGTAAGCAGCCAGATAGCCGGCGAAAGAACATCGAAGTAGGGACGCCCCATTGGATCGCGCGGCGGTGCCTGTGTGGATGCAGGAGGAAGAGAGCCGGGAAGGGGAACCGCGCTGGAGCCGTTGGTTCCATAACGAAGATCGGCGGAAGTACTGCTGGGGCCTACGGCGTAAATGCTGATGTTCGCCAACAGCACGTCGCGCAAGACAAGTCCAAATTTCGCTTCGCTGGAACGATCCTGTGACTCCCCGATGATCAGCATCACACGACGAAACTTCGAGGGCTGCATCTTCAAAAGCCCTACCGCCGTGGACATCGCATCGTAAAGCCGCATCTCGGGAGCTTTGAAATTCACCTTCCCAATGGCGCGCTCGATCGCGTCATGGTCCTTGGTAAATGGTTGTTGTACCTCCACGGTGTTGTCGTACGTGATCACCGCAGCCGTTCCTTCGATTGCCATCACAGTCTCGGTAAAGACACTGCCAATCCGGTGAATCGCCGGAGCCATCATTTGAATGTGCGAACTGGTTTCGATTACCAATGCGACGGCGAGCGCGTCGCCGCCAAGATCGAATTGTTCGATGGTCTGTTCCACTCTGTTGTCAAATATGTGGAATTTATCCTTGGTCAAGTCGGAAATCATTTCGCCTTTCGAGTCCAAAATCGTTACTGGCACGATCACTTCGTTCACACGCACTTTGATCGCATGGTTTTCTTCCGTTATCGGTTCTTTCCGCAATTGCGGTCCAGCCTGCCCTTTTTCGCTGAGCACTGGAGCGGCGAACAACCACAATGTGACTAAAACCACGCCGGCTGTGGTAGTCAGGTATCTCATTGCCGATCCACGTTATCTGATTCGCCGAGCCAAAGGCAAGTTGCTTCGTATAGCTGGACATAGCCATGGCGTCTTTGACCGCAACCCGATATGTCGTTGAATTGCGCCCGACAACCGTAATCAGGAGTTGGACCAACATGCCTTCCGCGTGCTAGTTTATGCTCACTCGAATCTCACTCAACGGACGGCAATGCGGACGCGGTGATAAGAATTTACCCGAAGGCACATTTGAAAAGGAGCTTACAAATGAGATCAGGATGGAAGCTGTCCCTGGTGGCACTGGCCGCAGCGGCGCTCTCCCTGAGCATCTGGGCGCAGGACAAAGACTTCGCCCGCATTCAGCTCAGCGCCACGAAAATTGCGCCGAACCTTTACACGCTGAGCGGGCCGCCGGGTCTCGATCCAACTCACTCGGACGCCGCGGGCGGCAGGATCGGCGTGTTTACCGGCCCTGACGGCATCTTCATGATCGATTCCCAATATCCCGAGCTGAGTGACAAGGTTCTGGCGGCGGTCAGGCAGATCAGCACCGGACCGATTCGCTTCCTGGTCAATACCCACATTCACGGCGATCATACGGGCGGCGATGCGTTTTTCGCGAAGATGGGAGTCACGATCATTGCGCGGGAAGAGCTGCGCGATGAGATGCTCCATCCGCGTACTGGAAATGGTGCGCCGGGTCCAGCGGTGGATCCGGCCGCGCTCCCGGCGATCACCTATGGGCTGGGCAACCCGGTAAAGCTGCATCTGAATGGCGAGGTCATCGACTTGATCGGCGTACGGGCGGCACACACCGGCGGCGATACGATCATCCGATTTGAAAATGCGAACGTAATTTTCATCGGCGATTTCTACAGGGATTTCGGTTATCCCTTCATCGACCGCGGTAATGGCGGCTCGCTGCAAGGCATGCTGGACGGCTGCGATCAACTGATGGAGCTTGCCGGTCCGGATACAACACTGATTCCAGGCCACGGCGACATGATCAAGCGAGACAAAATTCCACCCTACAAGGCGATGATCCTGGGAGTGCGCGCGAAAGTGCAGGCGATGATCGCCCAGGGCAAGAGCCAACAGGAAGCCATTGCCGCGAACCTCACGGCGCCCTACGATACACAAGTTCCAGGCGGCAACTTGACGGCCGGCAATGGACAGACCAGCGCGGAGCGGTTTGTTATGCAGGTGTATCAGGAATTGAAAGGCAGCCCGCGGTAGGCGGCGGGAGCGGCGGCGATACCGGATGAATCGCTCACCCATTGAACCGATTCTCTGGCCGTGTGACAATTATACAAGGTATTGGAGGTCACCGTGCTAGCCGCACCAAGGTCAGATTTGGATGTTTCAGGCATTCTTGCCGGAATACCCAAGGGCGCGTGGGTAGCGTTGTCCAACGATGAAACCAAAGTCGTAGCTTATGCCGCTGAATTGCAAGTCGCTTTGGATAAAGCAAAAGAGGCTGGGGAAGACGCTCCGGTCGTTCTTCGTGTGCCGGAAGCGGACGCAGCTACAATACTGCTATAGCTTCTCGTGATGACCTTTATAGTTCCGTACACCGATTTCCCAATACCCGCTTGTGCTGCGTTTCCGAATGGTCGGATAGCGATTCGTCCATCTTTAGTCCTAACGCTAGTCAACGGTGCCAACAGACTTTCCTGTTACGGCTTGGTTGATTCCGGCGCGGATCATTGCGTATTTCCGCGTTCTTTCATGCAGCCGCTCGGTTTGGATCCGTTGACCGCGCCGATCGAAATGACCTCCGGTCTTGGAAGTGCCAACGTCCCAACGCATTTTTGCAGCGTCACGATTGACTTCGGAGTTGTTCGGATACCCGTATATGCCGGATTCTCCGTGGGAATGGACCAGCTAGGTTTCGGTCTTCTCGGGCAAGCCGGTTTCTTCGAGGCTTTCAAAATCACTTTCGACTACGCTAAGAAGCGATTCCTCGTTGAAGTTCCGCAGTGACGGCTTGACCTTTCCCCACTCCACCGTCAGTATTTAACTTCTATGGCTTGGTTCAAGAGAGAGAAAAAGAGAATCGATCAGCCCACGCCGCCCGATGAGCGCCGCGTGAAGACCGAGGGGCTCTGGACTAAGTGCGAGAGTTGCCGCACCGCCGTTTGGAATAAGGACCTGGAAGCGAATTGGCGCGTCTGTCCGAAATGCCAGCATCATTTCCGGCTCAACGCGACACAGCGGCTCGAATTGCTGCTGGATTCGCGCTGGGTCGAGCACGATGCCGCGCTGGCGTCAAACGATCCGCTGCACTTTACCGACACCAAGCCGTACGCGGGGCGGTTGAAAGAGGCGCGCAAGAAATTGAAGATGGCCGACGCCATCATCACTGCCGAGGGGTTGCTAAACGGGCGCTCCGTGATCTGCTGCTCGATGGAATTCAATTTCATCGGCGGCTCGATGGGGGCCGTCGTCGGGGAGAAAGTGACCCGCGCGATCGAGGCGGCGATTTCAAAAAAATTGCCGCTCGTGATCATTTCCTGTTCAGGCGGCGCTCGCATGATGGAGGGAACCATCAGCCTGATGCAGTTGGCCAAGGTTTCCGCGGCGCTCGCGCGTTTGGATGAGGTTCGGCTGCCGTTCATTTCCGTTCTCACCGATCCCACGACCGGAGGCGTCACGGCGAGCTACGCCATGCTGGGCGACATCAACATTGCGGAGCCAGGCGCGTTGATCGGTTTCGCCGGTCCTCGCGTCATCGAGCAGACCATGCGGCAGAAGTTGCCGGACGGATTTCAGACGTCCGAGTTCCTGCTGGAACACGGTTTTCTCGACGCTGTCGTCCACCGCAAGAATCTGAAGGGCTATATCGCATCCGCGCTCGATTTTTTCCTGGCATCGCCATGACGTACGAAGAATCGGTCCGCTATCTTTACAGTCTCGGACGGGAGCTGGCTTCGCCGCGGCAGGCCAGCGTCGCGAAGTTCGATCTGGTCAACATCACGGTGCTTTGCGAACATCTCGGGCAGCCGCAGCGCGCGTTTGAATCGGTGCACGTCGCCGGCACGAACGGAAAAGGCTCGACCGCCGCGATGATCGAGTCGATCCTGCGCGCCGCGGGCTTGCGCACGGGACTGTACACATCTCCGCATCTCGAACGGATCAACGAACGCATCCGCCTGGACGGCCAGGAAATCTCGGATGCTGATTTTGCAGCGGCGTTCTCGCGCATCCACAAGGCGATCGAGGAATTGCTGGCCTCTGGACGCCTCGCCGCGCATCCGACATTTTTTGAATGCGTCACCGCCGCCGCCTTTGAATTTTTCGCGCGGGCGAACGTGCAATTTGCAGTCTGCGAAGTAGGAATGGGCGGACGCCTGGACGCGACGAATATTTTGCTGCCGGAAGTGGCCGTGATTACGCAAATCGATTTCGATCACGAAAATTATCTGGGCCATTCGATCGAGGAAATCGCGGGAGAAAAGGCCGGCATCGTCAAGCCCGGAGCGCGGGTGGTCAGCGCCGCGGAAGATCTTGTCGCCCGTGTAGTAATCCGGCAGCGCGTGGCGCACCAGGATGCATTCCTGGTGGAAATCGAAAACGCGTTCCGCATCGAAGATGTCACCTCGCGCGACGGCCGCTTTTCGTTTACCGCTGTCTCCACCGATTCGGACACCCGCATTCCCGTTGCATTGCCGCTCCCGGGTCGGTTCCAAGTTCGCAACGCGCTCACCGCAATTGCTGCGACGCGAATGCTGGCCGAGCGCGGTGCGCCCATCGACAACGGCGCAATCGCTCGTGGCATCGCGGCGACTTTCTGGCCGGGCCGCCTTGAACGCCTCGCCCAGCAGCCTGATATTTATGTGGACGGCACGCACAATCCCGCCGGGGCGCGCGAAATCGCGGTCTTTTGGGAGCAGCACTTATCCGGCAGGAAGATTTACCTGATCTACGGGGCCATGCGCGACAAGGCCGTCGACGAAATCTCGGGCCTTCTTTTCCCGCGCGCCTCGGCCGTAATTCTGACTGCGCCGCTATCTCAGCCACGCGCCATTTCGCCCGGCGTGCTGGCGGAAATGACGGGCCACCACGCCCAGAGCGTGGAAGTGATCCCCAATCCGGAGCATGCGCTCGAACGCGCCCTCGAACTCGCCTCCC